>JBDTQB010000198.1:0-8247 GCA_039932395.1 Vicinamibacteria bacterium
CAAGGGCAACTTCAAGTACGAGATGGAAGAGTGGTGACCCCTTCGACTCGAAGCCGACGGACTGCTGGCTCAGGGACCACCCTTCGACCGCGAAGCGGGCGGACCACGGCTCACTGTGCATATTGAAGTGCCGGCTCTGATCGCGTGATCCAGAGCGGACCACCAATCGTGACGCTGCGCGCAGCGCGACCGCGTGCCTATGACGGCGCCATCGCCGCTGCCCGTACCTGCTATTCGCCTCGCGTCATCGGCGACACGGAAGTCACGGAGAAGCAGCGTGACACGATTGGTCCGCTGACTTTCACCGCCGGCCATCACACCGTTTTTCAGCACGCGACCTTTGAGTTCGGTCTGGAGAACGTCTCGCGGCACTTCGTCTGGGCCTTTCTCCACTCGCATCCGTTCTACAACTCGGAGCAATCGTCGCAGCGTTTCGTGAAGCTGGGCGAAGCGAAGGCCTACGTGCCGGATTCGCTGTCGCCCGAGGCGCGCGCGGTGTACGAAGACTCCATCGAGAAGGGCTGGGCCGCCTACGCCCGCCTCTCGCAGATCCTGGTTAAGGACACCACCGAGATCATCGGTGACATCCGCCATCTCTCGCCGACCGCGTCCGAAGCGCGGCGCAAGAAGGTCGATCGCGAAGCCTCCAAGAAGTCGATCGAAGTCGCTCGCTACGTCATTCCCATCGCTGCGTTCACGTCGATGGTGCATTCGCTCTCCGGACTCGTGCTGCATCGCCTGTACCGGATGTCGCGCTCTTCGGATACCCCGACGGAAGCGAGCCTTGTCATCGGTGAGATGGTTCGTCTGGCGCGGGAACACGATCCGGCGTTTTTTGAGAAGGTCGGCGAGCAGCCCTTCAACGACGATCAGATCGTCGAATCCAGATGGGCTCGTTCCGCCCGCGCCGCGGCTTCCATCGCAGCCGACATCGATGCTCGGCTCGGCGCGCGCACGTCTCTGCTGGTGGATCACTCCGCCAACGCGGAGCAGGTCACCGCCGATGCGATGCGCTCGGTGCTGGGAGTTGAACGCTCGGCGCTTTCTGACGATGAAGCGATCGAGCAAGCGCTCTCACCGGGCCTCAATTCCTATCGGCTGGACGCGCTGGACCTGGCACCTTACTCGCCCATCTCCCGCGTCTCTCACCACGCGAACTACACCTTCCTCAAGAAGCTGTCGCACACCGCCGACTCGCAGGATCAGCGACACCGCATGACGCCCGCGTCGCGACCGATGCTGACCCTGACCCATACCACGCAGCCCGACGTGGTGATTCCGCCGCTGATCGCAGCGAACACCGAGGCCCGGGCCGTGTTTGAGGACGCGGTGGCCCACGCGTGGCGCGCCAAGGAAACCCTGCTCGCGATGGGCGTTCCTGATGAAGTGGCGGTCTATGTCCTCCCCAACGCCACCGCTCTGCGCTTCCACGAATCCGGCTCGCTCATGTACCTCGCACACAAATGGGTGATGCGCACGTGCCTCAACGCACAGGAAGAGATCTACCGCGCGTCGATGGACGAGCTGGAGCAAGTGCGCGCCATCCATCCCAGGCTCGCGCGACACATGGGGCCGCCCTGCGTGCTGAGACGCAATCGCATCACGCCCACTTGCACGGAAGGCGAGCACTTCTGCGGGATTCCAGTGTGGCGCGACTTCCCCAACATCACACGCCGACTCTGATCCAATGAGCGCTCCCTCCACCGATGAACCCAGGATCTCCGGCTGGGGCCGCGTCTTTGGCCCGGGCCGTGAGGTCGTCTCTGAAGATGTGGAGACACTGACGAAGTCGGCCACCCTGACCCGCGGCTTGGCTCGTTCGTACGGCGACTCGTCGCTCCCCCATCCTGCAGATGGCGTGGTCGCGTCAACGCGTCTGGCTGATCGCATCCTCGCCTTCGACGAATCAACCGGCGTGGTCAAGGCGGAAGCGGGCTTCTCTCTGCTCCAGTTGAATCGGACGTTTTGGCGACGCAATTTCGCGGGGCCGGTGGCGCCGGGCACGCAGTTCATCACCCTTGGCGGCATGGTCTCGGCGGACGTCCACGGCAAAGACCATCACGCGACCGGCGGTTTCGGTGCTCACGTCCACGAATTCAGAATGCGTCTCGCTGATGGCGACATCGTCACCGCGTCGCGAACCGAGAACTTCGATCTCTTCAAGGCAACCATCGGCGGCATGGGTCTTCTTGGTCACATCCTCGACGTCACTTTCACGATGCCGAAGATCTCGTCGCCCTGGGTCGCGATCGAGACGGAACGCATGCCGGATCTCAGCGCGTATCTGGCCGGACTCAAGGAAGCGGCCAAGCGCTTCCCCTTCACCATGGGATGGATCGACACCCTCGGAGCGAGTGGAGCTGTCGGACGCGGCATTTTGATGCGCGGGCGCTGGGCGACCGCTGAAGAGGCGAGGCCGGACGTGCCTCAGCCACTGATACGGCCAGCGATGCCCTTCGTGCTGCCGGATTTCGCGATCTCGCGCTTCACCGTCGCCGCGTTCAACAGCCTTTACTACGGCATTCACCCCTCGACCATACGTCGCAAGATCGAACATCCAGAGACGTTCTTCTACCCGCTCGACGCCATCCGTAACTGGAACCGGCTCTATGGAAGTCGCGGCTTCACTCAGTATCAATGCGTGATTCCTGAAGCGGCGGGCGCTGACGGCGTGAAGAGTTTCGTGGCGCTCCTCCAGAAGACGGGTGGGAGTTCGATGCTGTCGGTCATCAAGGATTGTGGCGACGAGGGGGAAGGCATGCTGTCGTTTCCCATGCGCGGCACTTCGGTGGCGCTCGACCTGCCCGCGCGGGACGGCGTGCAGAGCATCGTCGACACCTTGAACGCCCATCTCATCGAACTGGGCGGTCGCGTCTATCTCGCGAAGGACCGCTACACCCGGGCTGCCGACTATCGCCGCATGGATCCGCGCTTGGATCCGTGGCTTGCGGTCAAGAAAAAGTACGACCCGCACGGTCGACTTCGCAGCGCGCAATCAGCGAGACTGGAACTGACATGAAAGTCGTGACCCTGGGCGCCACGCGTGGCATGGGACGTTCTCTGGCGCGGTTGATGGCGGCACGCGGCGATTCCCTCCATGTTCTGGGCCGAAACGCGGACGACCTCGCGAAGTGCGCCGAGGACTTGAAGGCGCGCGGGGCAAAGCACGTCTCCACCGGCCTGTGTGACCTGATGGCCCCCGCGACCTTCGCGCCCGCCATGGAAGGCGCCGATCAGGCACTCGGCGGATTCGATACGGTGGTCATGAGCGCCGGCATCTTCGGCTCGCAGGAAGAACTCGAGAGCGATCGCGCGCGCGCGGCCTCCGTGCTCACCGCGAACTTCACCAACACCGTGCTGTTCTGCGAGGAAGCGCGGGTGCGCCTGCTGGCACGAGGCGGCGGACACCTCGCCGTCTTCTCCTCGGTCGCGGGCGAGCGCGGGCGCAAGCCCGTGGTTCTCTACGGTTCGACGAAGGCCGGTCTGTCCGCGTACCTCGAAGGCCTCGATCATCGCTACCGCGCCCAAGGTCTGATCACGACGACAGTCAAGCCAGGCTTCGTGCGCACGTCGATGACGCAGGGTTTGAAGGAGCCTCCCTTCGCGGGCGATCCGGACGACGTTGCGAAGACCGTCCTGGCCGCGATCGATCGCGGTGCGCCCGTCGTCTACGCGCCGTCGATGTGGGCGCTCGTGATGATGGTGATCCGACTCCTGCCTCGCGCGGTCATGCGCAAAGTGAAGTTTTAGACAAACAAGACGATGGTTTCGACTTCGCTGCTGGTGGCGGCCGCTGCGATCGGTGCCTTGGCATTTTTCGCGCGCACCGCGGTGCTGCTCGGGCGCGAGCCGGGTGGAGTCGACGCCTGGTACTACCTCGCCTACGCGCGCGCCTTCCGAAAGCAGCCCGGCTTTCGTGTCGGCCTCCCACAGTACCTTCTGCAGGACCGGGAGCAGTCGTACGCTCCTGTCTTCCCTTCCCTGCTGGCGCTCATCCCGGAGAAAGTCCTGGCGCGCGGCTTCTGGGCCGTCTCGCCCGCCATCGACTGCCTGACTCTGGCGTTCCTGTTCGTCCTGGCCCTCAAGCTCACAGCCTCATCCACGGTGGCGGTGGTGGCGGCGCTCGCCTACGCGGTCTCCCCTACCTTGATCTCAGAGACCCGCGCCTTGTCGCCCCGCAGCTTTGGCGTCTTTCTGCACGCGATCAGCCTGGTGTTCCTTTTGCGCGCGTCGATTGGAGTGCCGCACTGGTACTGGACCGCAGGCGCTCTTGTCTCGGGCGCGCTGTTGTTTCTCTCCTCCGCGACGGCGATGGCTTCCTATCTCTTCGTCGCCGGCTGCCTGTCTTTCGTCCTCCTCGACCCGCACTACTTCGTGGTCGCGCTGCTGTCCATGATCGTGGCGATGGTCCTGTCGATGGGGCACCTGGGACGTGTGTTCGCGAACTACGCGCACGCGGTGCGTTTCTGGATCCGCCACCGCAAGCTCTTCGGTTCGCATCCGATCCTCGACTCACCGATCTACGGTGGACCGCGGCAACGCCCCGGATCTCGTCCTCAGGAACTTGGGTTCCTTGGGCAGGGCCTGGGCGCGCAGATGCTTCGGCTTATTGGTGAGAATCCGTTTCTGCCGGTCCTGCTTCTCGCGCGCCCGACCCAAACCGGTTGGTCGATGAGTCTGTTCATCTGGGCGGCTTCTCTCTCGGCCTTCGCGGTGATTGCGACCGTGGTGTGGCCCCTGCGCGCTTTCGGGCCGGGCCGCAACTACATGAAGTCGGCGATTTTTCCGACCGCCTACGTTCTCGCCGCTGCGATCGGCACGCCCGCGGGACTGCTTCGGCCGGCCGGACTCGCGACCCTCGCGGCCCTTGGGGCCAGTGTGGTGTCGGTCATCTTTTTCCTTCTGTACATGAGAGGGAAGAAAAATGAACTGACGGCGCACGTGCCTCCGGGCCTTCGAGCGGTCACCCACCAACTTTCGGACCTTCCCGAAGGCGGAGTCGTTTGCCTTCCCGGCGGATACAGCGACTATGTCGCCTACAAAAGCGGCCGGAGCGTGCTCTGGGGATCGCACAGCGGTTCTCTTGCCAAGTTTGAACTGGTGTCGCCGGTTTGGACAGAGCGTGTCGAAGTCGCGGCCCGTCGACTGGGCGTGCGCTTCCTGGTCATCGAAACGGCGTATGTCGATGCCGCGGTTCTCAAGCTGGACGCAGGCTGCACGCTGATCTTCGCGGGCGACGGATTTCAACTGTACGACCTGCAGGCGACACCGCTTTCCGAATGACTTCAGCGCATGATTTGGGGGAGTTGCGAAGATTCTCACTCCACATCGTCCTGGTTGAACCGGAGATTCATTTCAACACGGGCAACGTCGGACGCACCTGCCTTGCCACCGGCGCGAAGCTTCACCTCGTGAAGCCTTTGGGTTTCTCTCTCGATGACGCGCGAGTGAAGCGCGCAGGTCTCGACTACTGGCCCTCGGTCAACCCCGTCGTCTGGGAAAGCTTCGCGGACATCGAACCGGTTCTGGCCAGTCTGGGGACCCCGGTCTTCTTCTCGGCCGAGTCAGAACGCAGCTACTGGGACCTGGACTACAAAGCACCCGTCGTGCTCGTCTTCGGACGAGAGAGCGTTGGTCTGAGCCGGGACATCCGGGACAGATACCGTGACTCCCTCGTCTCTCTCCCGCAGCAGCCGGGGTCGGTGCGCTCGTTGAATCTTTCCAACACCGTGGCGGTGGCCGCCTACGAAGTCCTGCGCCAGCGGCGCTGACGCTACTTGCCGGCCGGCCAGAGGGTCGCGTCCATCATCACTTCAGGGTCAACGTTCACCGAGTGCAAATAGACCGAGAAGCACAGATGCGCGGTGAACGCGCCCAATCCGGTCTTACCCGACGTGCCGACCGCGGTTCCCTGGTTCACCACGTCGCCTTCACGGACGCTCACGTGGGTCAGATGCGACAGAACGCTCACCACGCCGTGCCCGTGGCCAATCACGATGGTCTCGCCCGAAAAAACCAGACTGCGGGCCAGCAGCACGACGCCTGAGCCCGGCGCCTTAACGACGGTTCCCTCCGGAACGTCGTAGTCAACCCCACGGTGCTGCTCACCAATGAGGCCATCCTTGACCGGACCCATGGATAGGCCGAAGTCCTCAATGCCGCCAAAAGGAAAAATGATCGGTTGATCGACGGGCGGACGCAAGGGACCGATCTGATAGCCAGGCAGATCGCGTGTGCGGATGGCGGCCAGGAGAAAACGTCCGTGCCCAAGCGCCATCTGCGCCTGCGCCGCGGTGATCTGGTCCGGAGTGAGAGGGCGAGCGCGATTGGGACGCGACACGGGCGTCACAGGCGCGGTGAAGCTGGTCGCTCCCGCGACGCCGCGCCCGCCTGGGAAGAAGAGCGAGATCTTGTGCTCGCCTATCGACGTGTCCAGAGGAATGGGAATCAATCCAAAGAGTCGGCCGGTCTCGTTCGACATGGCGCCTCGACGTCCGTCCATCAAAGTGCTGGCGGCGGCCCAGCGCGCGTTTCGGATGCCTATCGCGAAGACCCCGCCCGGAACGGCCCGCGAGGTATCGACGTCGATCACGGCGCGTCCGTAAGTGCGGGTCTGCACCGAAGGGGATGCGGTCTGCGCCACCGCCGGCGCTTCGGACGAGAACAAGAAGAGGGCGACAAGAAGCGCGAATGCGCTGCGGCGTGAAGTCATGCGGGAGAGGAATCCTTCAGAAGCGCCCCAAGTGTGTTCGCGATCTCGAGCTCTTCGCCCGGAAGAACGGTCCGCAAGTCGAAGAGCACGGCGTCATCTTCGATCCGCGCCACGATCGGCGGATCGCATTGACGCAGACGTCGCGCCAGGCTTTCGCTGGTCTCGTGTTGGCTCCGCACCAGCAGAGCCCACGACGGGAGGGCGATGTCGGGTGCCGCACCTCCGCCTACCGCCGAATTCACCGGGCGTACTTCAAACGTCGCACCGCATTTTTTGGCCGCCAGCAGATCGCGCAGTTCTTCCGCGCGCGCCTGGATCGAGGCGTGCGACGCCGCCAGCATGCGCGGCACGGGCAGATCCTCACGACGACCGGCCTCGTGGAGAGCGAGCACGGAGTCGAGCGCGGCGATGGTCATCTTGTCGACACGCAGCGCGCGATAGAGAGGATTGCGCCGAAGCGCGTCGATCGAGGTCTTCCTGCCTACGAGCAATCCGGCCTGCGGTCCACCGAGAAGCTTGTCGCCGCTCGCTGTCACCACATCGACTCCGGCGGCGAGGCTTTCGGCGATGGTCGCTTCTTCGTTCAGGGGCGGCGCCATCTGATCGAGCAAACCACTTCCAAGATCTTCGACCACGGTGATCGACCGTGCGCGACCAAGATCCACCAACTCCTTCACCGAGGCGGACTCTGTAAAACCCACTACCCGGAAGTTGGAGGGATGAACGCGGAGGATCAGCCCGGTTCGCGCGGTGATCGCCTGGGAGAAGTCGGCGATGCGTGTACGGTTGGTGGTTCCGACTTCACGAAGAAGCGCGCCACCCTTCTTGAGGACGTCGGGGATTCGGAACGAGCCGCCGATCTCAACCAGTTCACCCCGGCTCACCAGAACCTCGCGGCCTTCGGCGAAGGTATTGACCGCGAGCAGCACCGCCGCCGCGTTGTTGTTCACGACCACGGACGCTTCGGCCGAAAGCATCCGCCCCAGGCGTCCCTCGGCGTGAGTTTCGCGATGGCCCCGGCTGCCCGTATCGAGGTCGAACTCGAGGTTCGTGTACGAGGCAGCGATCCTGGCCACGTGCGCGGCGATCTGCGGCGAAAGGGGCGCCCGCCCGAGATTCGTGTGGACGACCACGCCGGTGGCGTTGATAACCCGACGCAGGGAGAGCGACCCGGCCTGGTCGCTGCGCGCGACGATGCGTGACTCAATGGATTCCAGGGCGCGATCGAACGCAGCCACGTTCGCGCTGGTTGCCATCAGTCGAAGATCCGCGACTTCCACCTGCATCGCGCGCTCCACCACATCCCGCCCGCGCCTCTCGGCCGCGGCCTTGACCGCCGGACGGTCGAGCAAGCGCGAGATTTGCGGAATGCGACGACGAAGGTCTTCAGTGGGCGCCATGGGGACGCCTTCGATCTTAGTGTCGGCCCAAGAGCGGCCGTGAGGCGCGCCTCGATCTCAGCGGGCGATGAGTTCGTAAACCACGTCGGTGTCGACCTCGCCTCGGTCACTGTTCACGAAGCGAATCACCTCGCG
>JBDTQB010000199.1:0-8219 GCA_039932395.1 Vicinamibacteria bacterium
GTCATCAAGACGGTGACGCACGAAGAAGTCACGAAGGAAGATCTGGGCGGCGCCATGACGCACAATGCCCGCTCCGGCGTCGCGCACTTCGCCGCCGATGACGATCGCGCCTGTCTGCTTCTCATTCGCGAGCTGATGTCCTACCTTCCTTCGAACAACCTCGAAGAAGCGCCCCTTCACGCCACCTCGGATCCGAGTGACCGCGAAGACCCGATCCTCGATACGTTGATTCCGGAGGATCCGAGCAAGCCGTACGACATGAAGAAGCTGATCACCGCGGTTGTCGATGACGGTCGTTTCCTCGAAGTTCATGAACACTACGCAGGCAACATCGTGGTGGGCTTCGCGCGCTTCGCGGGCAAGAGCGTCGGCATCGTCGCGAACCAGCCCGCCGTTCTCGCTGGCTGTCTAGACATCGATGCCTCGGTCAAGGCCGCGCGCTTCGTCCGTTTCTGCGACGCCTTCAACATCCCGCTCGTGACCTTTGAAGACGTCCCCGGATTCCTTCCCGGCACGTCCCAGGAATACGGCGGCATCATCCGCCATGGCGCGAAGCTTCTCTATGCCTACGCCGAGGCGACGGTCCCCAAGATCACCGTGATCACGCGCAAGGCGTACGGCGGCGCCTACTGCGTCATGTCGTCCAAGCACATCCGCACCGACTTGAACCTTGCCTATCCCATGGCCGAGATCGCGGTCATGGGTCCGGAAGGTGCCGTGAACGTTCTCTATCGCCGCGAACTCGCGGCCGCCGAAGACGCGATCGCCATGCGTCTCGCGAAGGTGCAGGAGTTCAAGGACAAGTTCGCGAACCCCTACGTCGCGGCGGATCGCGGGTTCATTGACGACGTGATCGAACCGCGCCACACGCGTCGTCGCATCATCGCGGGTCTCGAAATGACCCGTACGAAGCGCGACAAGAACCCTTCCAAGAAGCACGGCAACATTCCTCTCTAGGCGCCGTTGCTCACTGAGATCGATCAATGAGCGTCGTTCTTCGATGTCCGGTGCGTGGCTGTCAGGAGGCGCTGCGTCAGGACGGTCCTCGATGGTCGTGCGCGCGACAACATTCCTTCGATCAGCACCGTTCCGGATACCTGAATCTTCTTCAGCCTCAGGACAGCCGGTCCCGCGAGCCCGGCGATTCCAGGGAAACGGCTCGCTCCCGTCGCCGTCTCGCGGATGCCGGGCAGGCGGATGCCGTTCATCAGGCGTTCCTCCATGTGATCCTTGGTCGCTCACCGAAGGCAGGGCTTGCATTGCTCGATGTCGGCTGCGGAGAAGGCGCCTTTCTACGCGCGCTGCGCGATCTTCCGCTCGAACGGCACGGTCTCGACATCTCAGCTCCCTCCATCGAACTGGCTGTCAAAGCGTCGCCTTCGTGCTTGTTTGTAGTTGCCAACGCCGATCGGACCCTGCCCTACGCCGACGCATCATTCGACCTGATCACCTCGATCGACGCGCGCACCAACGCGGATGAGTTCCACCGCGTTCTCAAGCCGGCTGGACTCGCCTTGATCGCCTCGCCTGGTCCACGCGACCTCATCGAGCTCCGGAGCTACGTTCAGGGCGCCCAGATTGAAAAATCCCGCAAAGAACACGTGGAAGAAGAGATGAGGAAACATTTCTCCCTTCTGGAACACACGACCCTCATGGATCAGCATGAGTTCGAGCCAGCGGTTCTTCGCGATCTCCTGGTCGCCACGTACCGAGGCTTCAGGCAGAGCGAGCGGTCGGCGGTCGCTGCTCTCACCGCCATGACCGTCACGTTGAGCCACGAAATCTTCGCTTTTCAGCGTCGCTGATTTCGCGATCACCATGACTCTGTCGGCGGCCGACGCCACCGCGGCACATCGTCGAGAACCCGTACGTGCCGGAGTTCCTCCAGGAAGCATCGGCCCGCACAGAATCCTCAGATGCGTAGCGCCCGCCATTCCCAACGCGATCGCCGCGCTGCATCTCCACGCCCAGGAACGGAGCGACCCTTCGGCCCACGCCTACTTCGGCTGGACCGACGGCAATCCCATTGCCTACGTCTTGAAGTACATCTTCCTGAACGCGCGCCCTGTGTCGCTTTTAGGTACGCACGGCCGCTTCGAGTGCGGTAGCAGCGTCGGTGCGGGCATCGCGATATTTCACAATGATCGCGGTCGCAAGTTGGAGCCCGCGCGCCTCGGCGAAAGCACCCTTGGCCGGACGCGAACCCGGAACGACCACGGCGTCTTCCGGAACTTCACGTGTCCATTCCTTGCCGTTGACCAGGTCGTAAATCACGGTGGATGCGGTCAAGACGACACCGCTCGCGAGGACGGCGCGTCGTCTGACGCGGACACCCTCGAACACACCGACCAATCCACCGACAAACGCATCGTCTTCGATGATGACCGGGCGAGCGCCTGCGGGCTCCAGCACGCCTCCGATCTGAGCGGCGGCGGAGAGATGGACACGTTTGCCGATCTGCGCGCACGACCCCACCAGCGCATGCGAATCGACCATGGTTCCTTCGTCAACGAACGCGCCCATGTTGATGAAGGCGGGCGGAACAATCGCCACCGACTTCGCTACGAACGAGCCGCGTCGCACGCTCGATCCACCCGGCACCAGGCGCACGCCCTCATCAACCGAAAAGGCGCGCGGGGGGAAGGCCGTCTTGTCGATGAACGGAAAGCCCGGACCTGGATACTCGGCGAGCTTCGTCGCTCGAAATGCCGCGAGAATTGCCTGCTTCACCCAGAGATTGACGCGCCAGTCGCCCGCGCCATCCGGTTCCGCCGATCGGATCTCTCCGGATTCAAGGCCGCGCAGCAACGCCTCGTGCGCTTCGGCCCAAAGGGGATCGACCGACGACTCGGCGGGCGGGCGCTCGTAGAAAGTGCGAAGGGTCTGAAGATCCATGCCTAGATTTTGATGCCAGCGGAGGCGAGCGCGTCCTTGAGGCGTGCGCGGCTGGATTCTGCGGCGGGGATCAAAGGAAGTCGAACGAAGTCGCCGCCGAGGCCCATCATCTGCAATCCTGCCTTTAGTGGAATGGGATTGCTTTCGACGAAGAGCGCGTCGATCAAGGGCAGAAGACGATTGTTGAGGGCAACTGCTTCCTCGCGTTTGCCGGCGCGCGCGAGTTCCACGAGCTGCTTGGTTTCCTTCGGGACCATGTTGCCGAGCACGGACACCAGACCCTCAGCTCCCACTGCAATCGCGGCGAGAGCGAGGCTGTCATCCCCGGACAGAAGCGTCTTGCCTTTGGGAAGCGTGCGCGACACTTCGCCGATCTGGGTGATGTTGCCGCTCGACTCCTTCACCGCGACCACTTGCGGATTCGCCCAAAGAAGTTGCAGCGCCGCAGGAGTGAGGTTCAGTCCGGTTCGGCCCGGAACGTTGTAGACGATGAAGGGAAGGTCGGGTGCGGCCGCGGCTGCGGCCTCGAAGTGAGCGACGAGTCCTTGGGGCGTCGGCTTGTTGTAGTACGGCGTGACGATGAGCGCGCCGTGCACGCCCAGTTCCTTCGCGCGCCTGGTCCACGCCACGGTCTGACTGGTGGAGTTGTGACCCGTCCCTGCCACGACCTTCTTGCCGCCTGCTTCTTCCAGGCAGGCCATGATCAGCGGATCGCGCTCCTCTTCGGTGATGGTCGCGGCCTCTCCAGTCGAACCCAGAACGACCAGAACATCAGCGCCCGTCGCCACATGCTTGACCAGAGCCCGGAACGCCTTGATGTCCACATCTCCCGATGACGTGAAAGGAGTCGCGAGTGCGACGGAGAGTCCGGAAAAATCGGCGTGCGTGGACATGACTAGGGTTTGACCTCTTGGAATAGGGGATCGAGTGTTTCTTCGGAGAACTGGTCCATGGTGAAGATGCCTTTGCGTCCGTGGATCCATTCGGAGACGCGCAGCGCGCCGTCGGCGTACGCCATGGGGGACCTTGAGGCGTGGTGGAGTTCGAGGGTTTCGGCGGGAGCGTCGATGCCCACGATGTGGCTGCTGTAGGTATGGCCCGCGCGGATCGACGAAACGCTCAGCTGGTGTTCCTTCAAGTCACCGGGGCCTTGAAGGGTCCACTCCGTCTTGCGAGGGCAGCCCTTCATGATCGTCTTGGCGAGGAGTTTCGCGGTGCCTGACGGAGCGTCCTTCTTGCGGGCGTGATGGTGCTCCACGATGTAGGGATCTCGTCCAGCGTCGAGCGCCGCAAACCGCGCCATCACAAGAGACAGGCGCGCGAACAAGGCGATCGAGATCGAGAAATTGGGAGCCACGACCACACCGATGCGCTCACCGACCTGTTCCTTCAGGTCGGGAATAGACCAACCCGTCGTGCCGATGACCAGATCGACGTTGTTCTCAAGCGCCCAGGTGAGATGGGCCTGGGCCGCATCACCCATCGAGGCATCGATCGCGACGTCGACGGCACTCGGAGGCGCTTCGTTGCGGCCGATTTTCCAGGAGATCTTTTCGCCGCCGAGTGTCGCGATCGCCGAAGCGAGGCGACCTCGGCCGAACATTCCGATCTTCATTTGAAGTCTCCGTTCGCCGCGAAGAGCGCCTGATGCAGGAGCCGAACCGCGGCGGCTTCATCCTTGCGTTCGACCACGAGGCTGAGATTGATCTCGTTGCTGCCCATCGAAATCATTTCGACGTTGATTGAGGCGATCGATCCGAAGACCCGGCCCGCAAGACCCGCGGTGTGCTTCAAGCGTTCGCCAACCAGCGCTACGAGGGCTCGATCCGTCGCGACCTCCACGTGAGCGAAAGCGTTCAGCTCCTTCTTGATCGCGTCGATGGGAGCGTTTGCTTCGACGGTCAACGACACGCTCACTTCCGCGGTCGCCACCACATCGACGGGCACGCCAAGTCGGCCGAACACTTCAAAGATCCGAGCCAGGAAGCCGCTTTGCGCGAGCATGCGTGAGCTTTCGATGGTGATCACTTGGATGGGACTGCGGCTTGCGATGGCGGTCGCCGGCCTCGTGGAACCACCTCCGCCGCTTGCGGTGATCGTGCTGAACTTTCCTTCCGGCCGCATGGTGTGACGAACGGTGACGGGAATGTCGGCTTCGACCGCCGGTTGAATCGTCGCGGGGTGAAGCACCTTCGCTCCGAACGCCGCGAGCTCTGCGGCCTCGCGGAAACTGAGTTCGAGAATCGGAGACGCTTCCGGCACCATCCGAGGATCCGCGGTGAGGACGCCTTCGACATCCGTCCAGATCTGAACTTCGCGCGCTACGATAGCGGCGCCGATGAGAGACGCCGAGTAATCACTCCCGCCGCGCCCCAGGGTTGTCGTGATCCCTTCCTTCGTGGCGCCGATATAACCCTGCGTCACCACAACCCTGCCCGCGCCCATGAGGGGGAGGAGCTCGGTACGCGCGAGGGTCTTGATGTCGTGCATCTGCGGTTCGGCGCTTCCGAACTTCGCGTCTGTCCGCATCATGCGGCGTACGTCGAGCCAGGCTGTCGGAACACCCAAAGACGCCAGGTACGCCGCGACAATCTGTGAACTGAGCAATTCTCCCCACGACACGATGGCGTCGCGACTTCGAGCGGACAGTTCGCGTAGCAGAGCCACACCGCGCAGCAGCATGTCGAGTTGCTGGGCAGCCGCGTCAACGAACGCCTGAAGATCGGCGGGCGTTCCTTGAGGCCACAACTCAGCGCAGGCTTTGTGATGCTTTCCGATGATGTCGTTCAGCTTCTCGACGGCACTTGCGGTCTCGCCGCGCTCCGCGGCCTGGGCGGCGTTGAACAAGGTGTCGGTCGTCTTGCCCATCGCCGAGACGACAACCACGGGAGTCCGATCGGCCGCGCCTCGCGCGATCTCCGCGACTCGCTTGATGCACGCAGCGTCACCGACGCTGCTGCCGCCGAATTTCAGAACCAGGCTCATGACAGCAGACCCATCGCGTGCGCAAGTTCGGCATTCAACACGGACGCCCCTGCCGCTCCGCGCTCGGTGTTGTGGCCCAGCAGCGCGAACTTGATGCCGAGAAGATTGCACTTCCGCACACGCCCGACATGGACGCTCATGCCGCCATCCTTCTCGACGTCGAGTCGGACCTGTGGACGATCGGGGGCCGTATGAACACGGACCGGAACCTCAGGGGCCGAATGCAACGACGAAACCCGCGCATCGCCACGCCACGCCAGGAAGGCATCCGTGACCTGTTCGGGCGTCGGGTTGCCGCGAAGAGTCACGCTGACCGCTTCGGTGTGACCTTCGATCACGGGAACGCGGTAGCACATCGCGGAGATTGAGAAGGCGGCGGCTTCCACAGCGCTGCCGGTGAAGCGCCCCAGCATCTTCGGCGTTTCCTCTTCGACCTTCTCCTCTTCATTTTTGATGAACGGAATCACGTTGCCCAGGATGTCGAGGCTGGGGACGCCTGGGTAGCCGGCGCCGCTGATCGCCTGCATCGAGGTCATGAAGACACGCTCGATTCCAAAGGCCTGTTGCAGGGGAGCAAGACCCATCACCAGAACGGTGGAAGTGCAGTTCGGATTACAGACAATGCCGCCCTTCCATCCGCGCGTTGCGCGCTGGGTCTTGAGCAGGTCCATGTGATCGGCATTCGCTTCGGGAACGAGCAACGGAACATCGAGCGCCATGCGGAAAGACGAGGCGTTTGAAAAAACCAGCGCTCCCGCGGACGCGAACAGAGGCTCGATCTGCGAGGCCGGCCCGGAATCCAGCGCGCTGAAGACGACCGGCGACATGGCCTGATTCGGGTGAGCCGCCTGAAGCGTTTGCTGATTGAGACCACCGTAAGGAACGCCATCGAGGCGCCAGGCACAGGCTTCTTCGTAGGTCTTCCCGGTGCTCCGATCAGACGCGGCGAGATGTTGGATCTCGAAGAGGGGATGGTCCTTCAGACGGCGCACGAAGCGCTGGCCAACGACACCGGTGGCTCCCAGAATGGTGACAGGAATACGACTCATGTTGTTTCTTTCTCTCCGTTGAACTCCGCCTTCAGGAGTCCATCGTCGAAACAACGGTGGACTATTGAAGTCCATCCCTCTCGTCGCGATGAGACGCGACGACCATTGTTCCTCAGGCACTCCACGGCCTCTTTTGCGAGACCGCAGCAGCCGCGGGGTCTTCTCCCCTGCGTCCAAAGACAACGTTGCTGAAGACGTCATCCCTTCGGCGGTCCTCCCCTTTCGATCTTCGTCGCTCGACTTGCAGCGTCGTCAGAAGACCTACTGATGGGGACCGCTCCTCCATCGGGCGAGCGGGAGAATGTCACAACGACGCTGATCGAAGCAAACGGGCGGGGCTTCTAAACCTCACGATCGGCCAGTCACCTCTACCAACGCTAGTTGGGCCGCACCAATTTTGCTTGCGCTGCGAGCGCTAGCCGTTCTTCCCATCTCTGAATGAAAGCTCCTTCGTCGCCACCGTCTACCGGACTTGGTATCCGCCCTACCGTAAGCCCATTCTTCTTGGCTGCGTGTGCCCACTCCACCGCTTGCAGACTCTTCTTGGAGCTGACTCCAAACGGGTCCGCCCCACCGGCGACGTCGGCTGCTGACCGATATTCGACCTCCCACCAGCGATAAGAACCGACGTTGTGCCAGTCCGCAAACCAGAGATTCGCAGACTGGCCGGGATACTCACTGTCGTCTTGCGTCACTCCAAACACCGCGCAACAGACGAGGCGTCGGCTACTTGCCTGGGACTCATCAAGTGTGAGCGTGAATGCAGGATGCCAGTAGAGAGAGCCCTTGCCCAGAAGTAACTCGCGGGACTCCCCGGGAAGAAGTGCGGTGGGAACGTCATGCGCAATCTCTTTGAAGAGTCTCAGAATCCTCTCTTCCATCTGTTTGAAAGCATCGCGCGCCAGGCCCAGGTGAATCTTCTGAGCCTTTTCGCGAGCAAGCTGCCTTGCTTGAGTCTCTTGCTGCTCCCGGAACAGTTCTGTGCCGACCGCGAGCAGCGCCGACTTTCGATCTCGCGGCACTTGGAGTTGTGCAAGTTCTCGAACCAAGTCAGAGCCAGAGGGTCGGACGCTAGGTTCCTTCTGTAGACAGCGATCGATGAAGTGTTGAAGGGTTGACTCGCAACCTGAGATACGCGGTGCGATCTCTTGAGTGTGCTGAATCGCAAAGTCCTCCTCCAATGGGCCCAAGAATGGCGGATTCCCCGTCATCAAGAAATATGCGACGCACCCCAACCCTGTGTGCCAACATGGCTGAGACACCGCCCGTCGTTCAGATTAAGCAGCAACA
>JBDTQB010000200.1:0-8201 GCA_039932395.1 Vicinamibacteria bacterium
CCTGTGGCGTGTCGATGTACTTGAATCCTTCGCCGCGCAGGGCGCGCACCGGCGCGTAGCCGAAATGAATCGAACCGTAGAGCGACTCCGCATACGACTCGTTGTCGGGAATAATCGCGCCCGTGCGAAGATTTTGCGCCCGAGAGACGCCCGTCATGCGAGGGACCACGGCGATGCCGGCGAGTTCGAGAAGAGTGGGCATCAGGTCGATGCTGCGGAACTGGCCTTTGACCCGTCGTCCTGCGGGCAGGCCCGCCCCCGACAGAATCAGTGGAACGCGAAGCGTCGAGTCGTAGACGAAAAGGTGATGCTCGTCTTCGCCGTGGTCGCCTAGGCCTTCGCCGTGATCCGAGGTCACGACCACGAGTGCGGAAGCACCCACGCCGCTCGCCACGAGTAGGCGTTTGAGCTCCGCGTCGGCGGTCGCCACCTCTCCATCGTAGGGGCTGGCCCGGAACCGTGCCTCAAACGGCGCGGGGGGTTCGTAGGGATAGTGAGGTTCGAAGAGATGCACCCAGACCAAGCGCGGCGCGGCGGCCGGCTTGGCGAGCCAGAGAAGGGCGGCGTCGACCACTTCGCGCGCGGAACGCTCATTCCGGTCGGCGCCGGGGGTGAACGGATCGTCGAACACATCGAAGCCACGGCCGAGCCCCGAGGCGCGGGACACCGGAAACGCCGCAATGAAAGCGGCCGTGCTGTACCCCGCTGCCTTGAACGTCGAGGCCAGGGTTGGGATGGACGCAGCCAAAGGCGCTGAAGCGTTGTCTCTGATCCCGTGCTGAAACGGAAGAAGGCCGGTCATCAGGCTGGTGTGAGACGGGCGGGTCATGGGCACCTGCACGACGGCGTCCTCAACCACCACCCCGTTCAGCGCGAGGGCATCCAGGGTGGGAGTGGCGCCCCGTTTCGATCCGTAAGCGCCGACATGATCCGCTCGCAGCGTGTCGATGGTGACCAGAACCACATCGGGTCGGCCCGCCAGCAGTGCCAGGGAGAGGAGGGTGGACAGCATGGAAGCCCTGCTACCTTACCAACGCAAGGCAAAGAAAAAGCCCCGAGAGTCTGACGAGACTCCCGGGGCGAAACGGCTACGCCAAAAGCTTCGAACTAGAAGCTGATGCGGGCGCCGAGCTGCAGGATGCGGGGGCTGATCACTTCTTCGATGCGGTTGAAGGTGGCAGAACCCGCGTTGCGCGCGCGGCTCAGAACGACGTCGTTGTTGAACGCGTTGAACAGAACAAGCGACGGGCTCAGGGTGACGCGACCAATCTTGGAGTTACGAGCAAGACGGAAGTCAACGTTCCAGAGATTGGCGTAACGCGTCGAATCAACTTCCGGAGTGGCAAGAGCGCGAACCGTGCCGTCACGACCTGCCGAGGTCGAAATGTTGATCGGGAACGAACCGCCCTGGCGACCGAAGATCGCGGTCGACACATCAAAGCTCGCGGGGAGCTTGAAGATCGCGTTCATGTAGATCTGCCACTTGAACGACGAGTAGAAGCTCGCCTTGCCGGAACCACCCGAGATGACGGAGACGGCGCCGCCGTTGACGAGAGGCGAGGTGTCGGTACGGGTCGGGCCACCGACCGCGTTGTTCACGGGCGTGCCGTCGTACTGCTCCGTCCAGTCGTTCAACGAGGCCGCGATCTTGCCGCCCCACTTGCCGGACATCCGCTTGTTCATGGTGAATTCGAGACCCTTGAACACGTTGCTGTAGCCCGGAAGATTGGTGTCATAACGTCCGCTGCCTCCCGCCGTGACCTGCGCCGCGTTTGGCGAGTAGGTCTGCGCGGTGTAGGTCTTGCCATCGCGCGTGAAGGTCTGCACCGCGTTCGCGGTGTAGGCCGTCACGATCGAGCAGTTGGTGCTCGACGGGCACGGAGCGGAAAGCCACGGACGATAGGAGAAGTTGCTTGACTTGCGGTAGGTGAAAGCGCCGCCGACCGCGAAGTTCGAAGCCAGTTCATGGTCGACGCCAAGAACAAACTCGTTGTCACTGCGGTTCTTCAGGTTCTTGTCGACGACGTTTGGCGAAGAGCCGGCCTGCGCGCCCCCGACCGAGACCACCAGCGGCCCATTTACGTCCACTTCGTTGGGCTGAACGAAACGGTCTCCGTTCAGGTCGTTCCAGCCATAGCCGCGGACCGTGTTACCGAGCGGATTGACGCGAGTGACGTTGCCGTAGGAGAGCTGAGCGCCATAGCGGGCAACGGAGGCTCGCAAAACCGTCTTCCGGCTTTCGTTAAGCGCGTAGGACATACCGATGCGCGGTGAGATGTCGGTGTAGTCGTAGACGTTGTCGCCACCGCCGTAGTTGCCGGCTGGCAAAAGGCTTGCAAACGAAGCATTCGCGGGAGCAGCACTCGCCAGGTTCTGCGCCGTCTGCTTGTCAATGCGCGCGCCGATATTGAAAGTGAAGCGGTCCTTCGTCAGCGTATCGCCAATGAAGAAGTCCACGTATTTGCCGCCATAGTTCACCACGAGGTCGCGCGCGACGTAGGCGACGTTCAGATTCCCGTTGGCGGTGTCGCCGATACCGGACCCGTAATAGTCGCCATATGTGCCGTTGCCGTTGTAGTGCGTGACGCTGTTCGTGGTGAGCTTGCGGTAGCCAAAACCGAACTTCAGCTCATTGTTGCCGCCGAGACCTTGGAAGAAATAGTTACCGTCAATGTTCGCGGAGGTCTGCGGGCGAACGGCCAGATAGTTGAACCCCGTGCCGGTCACCTGGTTCGAGGCATAGTCGTTGGTGTAGCTCTTGGTCGGATCACCCTTGGCGATCAGACCGAAGCCGCTGTCGTAGTAGGCCGCCTTCGCGGACATGTAGAAATTCGCTGAGAAAGTGTGGTTGATCTCGGCCTTCCACAGGCCACCCGGAAGGCCGCCATCGACGTACGCGTTCGCCTGATTCCAAAGGACGCCTTCGGTCTCCGTGAGGCTGAATCCTGGAGAGCGGCCGAACTTCTGCTTGTCTCCGTTGAAGAAAAAGCCCGACACCATCGTGCTGGGGCTCGCCTGCCAGTTGATCTTGAAGTTGTAGGACGCGAGGACGGTGTCATCGGCAGTGCCCGCGAAACGGCAGAGCTTGATGTCCTGTTTGCCGTAGGTGCCGTAGAACCAAAGCTTGTCTTTGATGATCGGGCCGCCGAGGTCAAAGCCGTAGTCTTTGATGTTCTCGATGTTGTCGCCCTTGTCGCGGAAACCGTTCGACTGGATCTGCGATGTGCAGTGACCGGACGCGGACTTGAGGCGGGTGTCCGTCTTCAAAGCATCGGGAAGATTGGAGGACTCGAACTTGTTGTCGGTGTTGATGTAGCGACCGCCGCCGTGGAAGGCGTTGGTGCCGCGCTTGGTGACCAGGTTCATTCCGAAACCGCCCGTCTGCATGGCGAGATCGCCGCCGCCGGTGGAGACGTTGATTTCCTGGAAGGCATCAAAGTCGAAATAGGTCGGGGATGCGCCGGTCGCCGACATGTCGGTGATGACGAGGCCGTCGAGGGTCCACACGCGGTCGCCCGCGAAGGAGCCTTTGCCGGCGACGGAGGCCTGCTGGCCGTTCTCGTTGCCGCCGATGTTGACGCGGTCGACAAGAGCACCGGCCACCTGGTTCATGATGCCCCAGGGGTCGCGCGAGTTCGGAACATCCTTGAGGTCCTGAGTGGTCAGAACCGTGCCGGTGCCGCGCTTGTTGACATCAACCAGCGGGGACTCAGCCGTGACTTCGACCGTTTCGGAAGCACCGCCGACCTTCAGTGAAACGTCAACGCTGGCGGTCTGGCCGCTCTGAACGTTGATCTTGCGGTTTGCCGTTCCGAAGCCCTGCATGGCCACGGTCACGGTGTAGTCGGATGGACTCAGGTTCAGGAAACGGAACGTGCCGTCGCCGCCCGTAATGGTGGTACGGGTTCCCGCCTCGCCGGTGACTGTGACGGTGGCACCGGGGAGAACGGCTCCGGAAGCGTCGATCGCTTTTCCGTAGATGTTGCCCGTTGACGTCTGGGCAAATGCACCAGCGCTTGCCATAAACAGAATGGCCAGGCTGAGAGTAAGCAGTTTCTTCATTCAGACTCCTCCAAGAGTGAACTGAACGCAACGTCCAGTTTTGTTGATGGTACAGCAAGGCGGATACCACGTGAGTCTTGCGACCAAAAATGCCGCGTAACCTGTTTATATCCAGCTAAATAAATGGCTGGACTCAATCGGGGTACCGCGATCGTTTGAGGTGCAACGAATTCAATAAACCAGCAGTCCTGATTCGGACAATTGGATCTGGCTAGGGAAGGTGGCGCCGAAGCCAGTCTTTTGTGCGCGCGATATCCCGGGCCTCAAGCGCCACCGGAGCAGCTCGGACGTACGCCTCATAGTAAGAGCGCGCGTCTTTGAGGTTGCCCTGCCTCTCGAAGGTTGTGGCGAGGTTGAACAGCGTCTGATAGTCCGCAGGGTTGAGCTCGACCGACTTGCGCCAGCGCGCGATCGCCTCCGGCATTCGACCGTCCTGAGCCGCGATCACGCCGAGCGTGTTGTAGGCCTTGGCGATCGAGTCATCCAGCTCCAGAGCCTGCTCGAGGGCCGCCTTTGCCGCGTCGCGATTCCCGAGCATCAGCTCCAATGTGCCAAGGTTGACGAGCCCCATGCCGTTTGTGGGATCCGTCTCGCGCGCTTTCATGAAGGCAGAGCGGGCAGGAACGGGCTGATTGCTCTCGGCATAGGCGAGTCCCAGAGCGGTGTAGATATCGAAGTCTGGAGCGGCAACCTTTGTATAGGGCAGAAGCGTCTTGATCGCTTCATCGGGCCGACCCATTTCGGTCAGATACGCGCCAAGCAATGAGAGCGCTTCGGAATCAAGGGGCTTGAGCTGGACCGCGCGGCGCGCCGCATCCACCGCGGCCTTCATGTTCCCCTTGGCACTCTCGAGATAGGCAAGTTGCAGCGTCGCGCCGGCCATATCGGGCCGCGCCTGAAGATTCTTCTTCGCGAGGGCGATCGCTTCATCCAACTTCCCATTCATGAAGAGGGTGACCACTTCGCGGTTGCTGGCATCCACGGTGATGAGGTTCTTCGGATCGTCGGCGGCCGTGTAGCGATCCTTTTGCGGCGCCGCCTTGGCCGCCCCCACATAGCCAAGCGCACGGAGCCGCTCCACCGTGGCCGCGTCTTCATCCGCCCGCTTCACTCCAAGGTCTTGGGCTCGCTGCCTCGTGAGCAGCGCCCGCGTCGCATCGAGTTTGACCGGCTCCGTGGCCACGAGATTCTTCAGCTCGTGCGGATCCGCCTGGATGTCATACAACTCCGGCAGCGGCAGGTCGATGTACTTGAAACGGCCATCGAAAATCCCCCGCAGCGGAGCCCACCCTTGATTGAGAGATGCGGACAAGGACTCGAAGTAGGAGGAGAAGCCCGCCTCCGGCTGGCCTCCCGTGGCCAGGGACCAAAGGCTGCGACCCGGCAGATCGGAAGGAATCGGCATGCCGAGCGCGTCCAGCACGGTAGGGACGATGTCGATATGCCGCACCGGTTCCGTCACCACCTTGCTCGCAAGACCAGGCAGGCGCGCGATGAGAGGGACGTGAAGGGTCGACTCGTAAGCGAAGATGCCATGGGTTGATTCACCGTGCTCGCCGAGGCCCTCGCCGTGGTCAGCGGTCAGGATGACAAGAGTGTCGGCTCCGCGTGGTCCATCCAGAATCGGCTTGAGCAGCGCCTCGAGCGCGGCATCGGCCGCCTCGACCTCGCCGAAATAGGGATCGTCTTTATGTCTGGAGGCGAAGGGCTCCTTCGGCTGATACGGAAAGTGCGGGTCATAAAGATGAACGAAGGCGAAGAAGGGTTGATCGGGCTGCGAATCGATCCAGTGAACCGCTCTCGCCACCGTCTCTTCGCCTCGACGATCCGGCACGACGAACGGCGCTTGGCGATCGACACCCGCGGTCTGATCGTCATAGATGTCGAAGCCGCGGTCGAGGCCGAAGCGTGAATCGAGAACGAAGGCGCTGACGAAGGCGCCGGTTCGAAATCCGTGCTCCTTGAGACGAGTCGCGAGAGTGGGAACGTTCGCCGGGAAACGGAAGCCCGTGTTGTCCCGAACGCCGTGAGTCAGCGGGTACTGGCCCGAGAGAATGTTCGAGTGGGAGGGGAACGTCACCACGTTGTGGGAATGAGCGTGATCGAACCGCACCCCCTCTTTGGCGAGCCGATCCATCCAGGGGGTCTGGACCGACGTGTTCCCGTAGGCGCCGATCGCGTCGGCGCGCAGAGTGTCGATCGTGATCAGAAGGACCGACATCTTCGGATTGCGGGCGATGCCGGGCGCACGGCGGGACAGAACAACCGCGATCGCGAGCGACGCAGCGATGAGGAGCACAACCGTCCATCCTCTCCGTATCTTGGCCACGTCTGATTCTATTGCGGGGACCGCCGTGCGGTGAGCCTCGTGTATCTTGAAACCAACGTCAGATCTCAACGAGGAGGCTCCATGGCCTTTCCAAACTCGAAGGCAGAAGCAAGGCCGCGCATTCCGCTCTGGGTCATCATCATGACGCTGGCGCTTTTGTCGTGGTGGCGATTCGGCACGGTCCGGGCGCAAAAAGCGCCGGTCGTCTTTGGCTCCGAGATCGCCCTCGTTCAGGTGCCGGTTTTCGTTTCGCGCAGCGACGGGTCGGCCGTCCTTGGCCTGACCGAAGCCGACTTCGTGGTGGAGCAGGACGGGAAGCGGGTCCCGGTCGTGTCGTTCCGCTCGGTCGACACAACACTTCCCGGGGATTCACAAGAGGCGATCAAGCAATCGTCTGCAGCGCGCCGCAGATTTCTGCTGCTGTTTGACAAATCCTTCACCGATCTCGCGGGCCTCGCGCGAGCGCGAAAGGCCGCGAAGGAGTTCGTTCTGCACGACCTCGCCGACTCAGACCTTGCCGCCGTCGCCACTTTCGATTTCCTGCGCGGCGTCCGGCTGGTGGCGAACTTCACCGAGGACCGACGCGTTCTGGAGCATGCCATCCATACGCTCGGCATTCCGAGCCTGTCGAAGATTTCGGATCCACTGGCGATTGCCGCGGATTTTCAGAGTACGGATCTGGTGCGCGACCATGCCCTCTCGTCGGCCGAGACACCCCAGGAACTCATGACTCAGGTGCTGAGCGTTCTGGTGCGACAGATGCAAAGCGCCGAACAACAGGCATACCGCGCGCGCGTCGAGACCCTCCTTCAGGGCCTGCGCGGGCTCGGCGCGTCGTTGCAGCGGATTCCCGGCCGAAAACAGATTCTTTACTTCTCGACCGGCTTCAACAGCACGCTGCTCGCCGGACAGGACACGAACGAACAGAAGCGCATGAGCGAGGCCATCGCGAAGGGACGGATCTGGGAAGTGGATGCGAGTGAGCGTTACGGGGATTCCGCGTTCCGAGGAGAAGTCGACGAAGCCCTGCTCGCGTTTACGCGATCAGACAGCGTCATTCACTCGATCGATCTGTCCGGCCTCGGAAGTTCCGAGAACTACGCGCAGCTTCCCGTCGAAGCTCAACCTTCGCGCGATGCCTCGGGGCGCGACTCGCTGGCGCTCATCGCCGCCGAGACCGGAGGGCGTTTCTTCAAGGACGCGAACGACCTGCGCCCGGTCCTCCGCGAAATGGCCGACATGACGAGCCGCTACTACGTCCTGGGCGTTCAACCTCGTGACGCCAAAGCGGACGGGCGGTTCAGAAAACTGAGGGTGAGCGTGAAGGCGCGCGGGTTGAGAGTGTCGCATCGCCCCGGTTTTTTTGAACGCTCCGAGGCGCCTCAGGCCGTCACGGCCCTCGAACGCCAGTTCGAGGCGGCAGAACTTCTGATCGGGCGAACCGCGGGCGCGGCGAGCCCTCTGAACCAGGTGCCGTTCCGCGTCCTGATTATTCCAGTACCGGCGAATGATGTGAATCAAAGCCTCGGAATCGTGGTTCAGGTCCCTGGCACTTCGATGGGATCTGGGGAGGGTGCGCTTGAACTGTTTGGATACGCGATCGCGAGATCGGGCGCCATCTCAGACCACCTCGCTCACTTCATCAGGCTGGACGCCTCGGACAACTCGGGCAGCGGTGCTACTTCCGGCGTCTCGTTCTCCGGTCGTTTCGATGTCCCTCCAGGCGACTACACCTTGAAGTTCCTCGTCCAACGCGCGTCGGGGGAGGCGAGCACTCGCTACTTCGACGTGACGGTTCCGAAGAGGCAGG
>JBDTQB010000201.1:0-8068 GCA_039932395.1 Vicinamibacteria bacterium
AGTCGGGATCGAAGAAGGTCCTCAAGACCGTCAACAAGCGTCTCGACCTCGAGACGGCCTATCGGACCGCGGCGCGCTGCCATGAGGCGGGCATCGAGGCGTCCTTCAACCTGATCTTCGGCTTGCCCGGCGAGGACGCGGCCGACTTGCGAGACACCATGACGATGGTCGACACCATCGGACGGCGGAACCCTGACGCCGCGTTCTTCACGAACATTTTCTCGCCGTATCCGGGCTCGCCGATTTTCCCCGAGGCGGTTCGGTTGGGCGTGCAGGAACCGAAGTGCCTCGAAGAGTGGGCGGTCTTCTATCCGAAGATCCAGACGCTTCCGTGGCTGAAGGGGAAGGCGCATGCTCGGATTCAACGTATTCGCGACTACATCCGCATCGGATACTCGGCACGCAAGATGGTCGTTCACCGACCGCATGGGTTCAAGGATCTTGTCCGACGGGGACTTCAGACGCTGGCGCGCCTCAGATTGCGGAGGCTCGCCGTCGGATTTCCCGTTGAGGTCTGGGCACTTCGTGTCTGGAAAGAACTCAAGGGCATCTTCGGGTCACGCCAGTCCGCCGTCATCAATTGATGAGGATCGTTCTCTACAACCCGAAGTCCAACTCGGCCGGGAAACGCATCATGCCGTTCTCGCTGCTCGCTATCGCGGCGGTGCTCGAAGGGGAGTTCGAGTACGAGATTGTTGATGGCAACGCTGAGCCCTTGGCCGATCGCACGCTTGCGCGCATGGTCGCAGAAGGCGTCGATGTCGTTGGCATGACGGTGATGCCCGGGCCGCAACTCGAGGACGCGTTCAAGAGGACGCAAGCGCTCAGGTCCATGGACCGGGCACCGACGATCATCTGGGGCGGATACTTTCCAACCGAGCATCCCGCGGCGACGCTCAGCGGCCGGTGGGTTGACTTCGCGATTCGCGGCCACGGTGAATTCGCGTTTTTGAATCTGCTCCGCCGTCTCGCGGCGGGAGATGCGGCTTCGAAGGGCGACGCGCTTCCAGGCGTCGCGTCCCGCCGGGAGATCGCTCTCGGCTCAATCGGCGAGGTTGCCCGCGTGCCCAGCGTCGAGGGTTTGCCGGAGTTTCCGTTTCATCGTATCGACCTGGCGAAGTACCCACGCGCCACGTTTCTTGGAAAGCGGACGCTCGGCTATCACTCCAGCTATGGCTGTCCGTTCCACTGCAACTTCTGCGGAGTGGTCAGTCTGACGAGCGGCAAATGGAGCGCTCAATCGCCGGAGCGAGTCGAGAGAAATCTTCGGCGATATCGCGACGAGTGGGCGGTTGATGCGGTCGAGTTCTATGACAACAACTTCTTCACCCACGAAGAGCGCTGCCGTGAAATCGCGACGCGCATCGCGCCTCTGGATTTCAAATGGTGGGGAGAAGGCCGCATCGACACTCTGCTGAAGTTCAAGGATGCAACCTGGCGGGACATGACCCGGAGCGGCCTGCGCATGATCTTTCTCGGCGCCGAGTCGGGCTCGGAAGAAACACTTGCGCGGATGAATAAAGGCGGAACCCTGACGCCGCAGATGACCCTGGACCTGGCCGCCCGCATGCGGGACTTCGGCGTCATCCCCGAGTTTTCCTTCGTTCTCGGGAACCCGCCCGATCCGGCTGCTGACATCGAAGGCACGTTGGCACTCGTGAAGCGCATCAAATCGATTCACGCCGCAGCGGAAATCATCCTCTACCAGTACACGCCGGTGCCGGTGGCGGGGGAGCTGCTCGACGCGGCCCAGGCTGGGGGATTCGCATTCCCCCAGACGCTGGAGGAGTGGACTTCTCCTCAGTGGTGCCAGGTGTCTCGGCGTAGATCGGAGAGCCTGCCGTGGCTAGACGCTCGCCATCGTCGGCGTATCAAGGATTTCGAGCGGGTGCTCAACGCGTACCACCCCACCTCCACCGATCCCCGGCTCACCGGCTGGCGCAGGCGGATCCTGCGCGCTGTCTCGGGCTGGAGATATCGACTTGGGATCTACGCGGCGCCGTACGAACTGCGCGCGCTGCAGAAGCTGTTCCGATATCAGCGTCCGGAGACGGCGGGGTTCTGATCGCATGAAGCGCATCGTTCAGGTCGTCGCGGCGGCCGGGCTCGCTTCGCTGATGATCGCCGGCGCCGAAGCGGTGGTTGCGTACCCCGGCCCTTCCTCCGCTGCGAGCAGCTTTTTCAAGATGGCGTCCCTGACTTATGCCCCATTCGCACTGGGGGCCGCTGCCGCCCTGTTCGCGGCCTTTGGCCGACGTGGCCTCGATCTCTGGCTCCCGTTTTTCGCCGGACTTCTGCGGCTCCTGCAATGTCTGGCGCTCGACCTGGCAGCGAATGCATGGACCTGCGTGGCCCTGGGCCTCGTTGTGATCGTGGCGGTGTTCGGCGCGCGGAAGGCGGCGGATGCCATCGGCAGTTCGCCGCCGTTTCTCTTTGGCCTGACCGTCGGAATGGTGATTCCAATTCTTGCCGCGCGACTGATCGCCTTGCGGTTGACGACACTGATGGACTCGCGGGACCGCGCGATGGCGCTGGGCACAGGGATCGGGCTGGTTGGATTCGTCGCCCTCAGATCCGTGGTGGCGCGCTGGCGAAAGATCGGACCCGTGTTTCTTCTTGGACCCATCGTCAGCTTGTGGATCTGGTGGCGGCTCGGGACCTCGGTGGTGCTGGGACCAGGCAATGCGGGCGCCTCTGATGCGAACGCGCCCGATATCGTCCTCATCGTCCTCGATTCGGTTCGCGCACAGGAGCTGCGATCCTACGGATCGTCGAGGAACACCATGCCCAACCTCGAACGCTTCGCGGCCGAGTCGACTGTGTTTCAAAGGGCCTGGACCAATGGGTCGTGGACGCTGCCCGCGCACGCGTCCTTGTTCTCGGGCCTCAATCCCACCGAGCATCGCTATGACACAGGCTTCGACGGGCCGTCCCGTCTGGACCCAAAGGGATTTCTCGCCGCGCGCTTGCACGATCAGGGGTATGCGGCGGCAGCGGTGGTGGCCAACGTCGGTGCGTTCAGCCGTCAGGATCCGATCTTGCGAGGCTTTGAATCCATCGACGCCGATCCTTTGCGGCCGTCTGCTTTCAAGCCGTGGCTGTTTGATTTGATGCGCTGGTTTCCAAAGGTCCAATGGTTGGGTCCAGCCAGACGCGCCTTTCCGGCGCCTTCGATGAGGGCGTCGTGGGCGATCGAGCATGCCGCGCGGTTCTGGTCAAAGCCCGAGACAAGGCCGCGATTTCTCTTCGTGAACCTGATGGAGGCGCATCTCCCCTGGATTCCGGAATCAGAGGACCTTGGCCGTTTCGGGCCCAGAGGCCTTGAGACGGAATCCGATCAGGTCGGCATTCTCGAAAAGGACCTGCAGAGCGGCCGGCCGACCACTGTGGAGACGCAGACCCTTCGTGACCGGTATGACGAGGTTCTGGTCTCTCTGGATCGCAGTCTTGGCCGGTTGCTCAAGATCGTGACTGAGCCCGCGGGTCGCTCGATGATCATCGTGATCACGTCCGATCACGGCGAAGCTTTCGGAGAGCATGGCCGCTTCGGCCACCGCAGCTCTCTTGATGAAGCGGTCACCAGAATCCCTCTGATCGTTCGTGCGTCGTCACTGCGGGCAGGCCCACGAACCGAATCGGTTCAGCTTTCCGATCTTTTCGGATTTCTCGCGACGGCCAGCGGACTTGCCCCCGAAGCACGTCGAGGTGCCCTTCCCTTCGGTCAGCGAAAGTTCGTGATCATCGAGCACCGTCCCGGAACGCAAGCGCCCCTCCCGGCTAGCTATCCACGCGGAGACCTGTCCGCGCTCATTGACTGGCCCTACAAGTACGTCGATGGCCCGCTGACGCCGGCCGGTCTGTTCGATCTCTCGACGGATCCCTGGGAGATGAAGAATCTCGCTGAGACGGATCCCATGCGGGCCGCTTCGATGAAAGGCATTCTCCGCGAGAGAAGCGGAGCCGCTTCAGGATCACCGCCGATGGATGCGCGAGCGCTTGGGCGCCTGAAAGCGCTCGGCTACGTCCGTTAGCTCGCGAGGGCGAACCTGTATTCCCGAATGCTCAGTGTCTCGAACAGGCTACGCTCATGACGAACAGAGCGCTCGGCGAGGCCGCGAGACGCCAACATGTGAGCGATCGGCGCGAAGTCGACGTCTGAGGACTGGACGAGAATCAGCGCGCCATCTTGTGTGAGCCGGCTCCGGATCTGGCGGGTCAGGGTGATGAAGAACTCATAGCGGGCTCCGGCGGCGAACGCCTGGTCCCCCGGATCTCTCGCGTCGCGCGGATAGAAGGGCGGGTTGGTCACGACGTAGTCGAAGCGCGCGCCCTCGGGGAGCGCGCCGAAGACATCAGACTCGATCGCCGTGATTCGATCTGCGAGCCCATTGCGGGCGGCGTTGTCCCGGGCGCAGATCACCGCCTGCGGATTGATGTCGAGGGCGGTCACCGCAGCGCCGCGGCTCGCGGCCACGAGCGCAAGGAATCCAGATCCAGTCCCGATGTCCGCCATTCTCTTCTTTTGATGAGGCAGGGTCGCAAGATGCGTGGCCAGAAACTGACTGGATGCGAAGTGCCCGGGATGAAGAACCCCGGGCGGAATCTCGAGGCGGAAGCGCATCAACGTGCATGAGTCACGATGGTCGAGTTGGGGGCTGACACGACGACGCCAGGCCCGGTGGAGCGCCCTGCGGAGAGCGGCGATAGCGGTGTTCAAGTGCTCAGAAGCGATGAGTGTGAAGGAAGGAAGAGCCGCGGGGCTTCGAGCGGAGTGACGCAGGATTCAGCCCGTAGAATGATTGCATTATCCACTTCCTTGGAGCGAGCACTTCATGAAGAATCATTTGTTCAGACGTGTGGCTCTGGCCGCGCTCTGTCTTAGCCTTTTCGCTGCGGACGCCTTCGCGGTGCCGGCCTTTGCTCGTCGTTACTCGGTCAAGTGTTCGTTCTGCCACGAGATTTTCCCGAAGTTGAATCGCGCGGGAGAGCGCTTCAAGGAACGCGGCTTCCGCCTCGACAGCGAAGACAAGTTCGAACGGAGCGTCTGGCTGAAGAGTGCTCCGTTGTCGGGGCGCGTGATCGGCGCGCGCAACCTGCGTGAAGGCCGCGATGACGACACTTACGGTGACCTGAAGGTTCTGTCCGCTGGGAATCTGGGGGAGAAGGTGTCGTACTGGGCCGACGACGCATGGATTCGTTCCGGCGGCGAAACATTTCACGTCAAGCCCGACAATGTATGGGCCCGTTTCGACATCAAGGCCAAGGGAAAGCTCTACGCGAAGGCCGGACGGTTCGAACTGGATCTTCCCGCAACCCAGACGCGCACGCCTCATCTCCTGCCCTATGAAATCTACGGGACGAACACCGGTCTTGAGTCCGATGGCATCGGCCAGTACCAGAGCGGCATCGAGGTCGGCGGCGAAATTGGCACGACCCATCTCTCGGCCGCGCTGGTCAAGGGACGGAACAACGATGGCGTCCCCGAGCTCGCGGACCGGACGGGGGTCGGCGAGCCGGAGAAGTTCGACGGCAATCTCTTTCTGCGGGTTTCAAAGCGAAGGGCGACCAGCCGCTTTGGAGCCTTCTCCTACATCGGCCGAAATCAGCTCGTGGCCAACCTGGATGCGACGCACGTGGGCCTCGCGAAAGACAAGCTCTTGAGGATCGGCATTGACGGCAACGCCCGGTTCAAGCAGCTCAATGTCTACGGCATTGCGATGTACGGCAGCAACAGCAATTCCGAGGTCACGGCCTCCGGCACGAGTGAGTCTTTGAACTTCGCGGGCGGGTTCCTCGCCGTCGACTACTCCTTCCGCGACTTCGTCGCGGTCACCGCGCGCGTGCAGACGCGCAGTGTCGAGAATCCAGGGTCCACCCCGCGGGCGAGCGTGACCTCCTTCCTGCCCGGCCTTCAGGTCGTCATCTGGAAGGTGAAGGTCTCCGGGCAGGTGAGTCTTGCGAATCACAACACCGCGCGGTTTGGAGTCGTTCAGGTGGAGACTGCGTTTTAGCAGCCCGTGGTGAAAGTCGGCCCTGTGAGCCCACTTCAAAGGCGGCTGGCCGGCGTCTCGGCCCTGCTCCTGATCGCGATCCAGATTCCGCTCGTGTGGCGCACGGGTGGTGACGCGTCGCAAAGCGATTTCGCCAACTACTTCGCTCCCGCTTTCGCGCTGGCGCACGGAAATGATCTGGGAGCGCTGTACCAGCGTGACGGATTCGAGCGAGCCCTGTCGGATGCGGGTCTCGACGGATTGGGCTCGTTCGTGCCGCACCCTCCGGCGAATGCGCTTTGGCTTCTTCCCTTCGCACGCCTGGATCCGTCAACCGCCAAAACGGGGTGGACGGTCGTGCTCCTTCTGGGGCTCGGGCTGACGGTTTGGGCGGCCGCGCTGCTTTCTCCCCGGACGAGCCTGGCACAAGCAACCGCCGTGGTCCTCCTGCCTGTTCTGGCGATTCGCAACGGTCTCGCCTTCGGCCAGCCTTACCTTTTGCTCAGTGCGTGGATCGCTCTCGGCGTGGTGGCCTTGCAGCGTCACCGATTGTGGCTCGGCGGATTCCTTCTTGGTCTCGGCGTTTCGTTCAAACCCTATGCGCTCGTGCTGGGCCTGCTCTTCGTCCATCGATCTCGTCGCCGTGCTCTCGTCGGTTTTGCGTGTGGAGCGGTGCTCCCATCCCTTCTGGTACTGACGCTCGCGGGGACAGGCCCATTTGTCGAGTTCGTATCGAAGGTGCTCCCCTGGATGATGCGCGCCGAAATCCAAGACCCTTTTTCCTCGGGGTGGGGAAGCGCCTCGGCCCTGTTGAATCGTCTCTTCCGATTCGAACCGGACCTCAACGCGGCGCCTTGGCTCAATGCTCCCATCCTCGCCCGGCTCCTGGGGGCCGGTGTGCCGGCGGGCCTCCTTTCAGTGGGAGTGGTTTGCGGGCGGCGCGCGTTCGCGGAGGATGGCCCCCTGCAAGCCGTGGGAGTGGCGATGCTGTTCGCCATGGCCTCCTCGCCCTTCGTGGCGTCCTATCAACTGGTTCTGATGACGGTTCCGGTCTTGGCTCTGCTTGCGCGCGTTCCTTTGGCGAGGGCGTCTTTGTGGCTGGTCGTGTGGTTTGTGGTTGGATCGCCGTTGATCAACGCCGGGCGAGCGGCGACCGGGCTTCTGGCACCCGCGGCCTACGCAAGGTTCTTCGTCATCCTTGGAATGGCCATCGTCGTTGCGTGGCCCTGGTTGGACCGGCGGGCGATTGGGATGGCCGGGCTCGTCGGGATCGTAAGCGGGGTCGCGGCCCTTCCCGTGGGCGTCTATCAGGAAGTGTGGCCGAGGATCGACCGCGCTCGCGGATACTCCATGATGCGGCCGTCGTTCTGCGGCGACCGGCTTCGGTGGATGTCTCCGTCCGCCGACGGCCGTCGCCTGGAAGTGCGCGGAGCGACGGATAGGTGCGACTCGCCGTCCGTGCCTTCCAGCCAGCGCGTGACCATCGCGAGTCGCTTCGCGGAGGGCTCGTTCAACCTCTACCTTCGCCCCGATCCGTCGCTGCCCGAAGGGCGTTTGACCTACTCCGATGCGAACGAGGTCGATCCAGTGCTGACGCCGGACGGCTGCGCTGTGGTCTTCGCGTCCGATCAGGGCCGAGGCCTCGGTTCGTACGCCCTGTACCGACTGGACGTTTCCGGATGGATCAGCGAGTGCGGAAAAGGACGGCCCGCCGTCTCCCTGCCGTAACCACTTTAGGTCCGTCCCCGACCTCTCCCTCAGGTTCTATCCCATCAACGGCGTGCCCCTCCGATGCGGTTGGCAACGTGAGGCCGATGCTATGCTTTTCTCTTTAGCCCTCGTCGCGGAACCACTCCAAGAGCCCATGACCGACATCGACGCCCGCCTGTCGAATATGCTCGCCACGCGCGACAATGCCCGGGATCCCAAAGAGTTTTTCCTGGATCTGGCCGACTTGGTGGCCCGGGGCGCTGCCGAAGCTCTCGACCGGCAGGTTGATGAGATCGGGATCCTCATCGCCGGGGGCGACGGCAAGTATCTCCGCTTCGTCGCTCCCCGAAAGCTCTGCGATCTCGGCA
>JBDTQB010000202.1:0-8061 GCA_039932395.1 Vicinamibacteria bacterium
TTCGCATTTAGCATAGCGATCGTCGCGCTCGACCACCGCAACAGGAAGACTTGAAGTGATCATCGAAACCTTTCCCGTCGGACCCCTTCAGTGCAACTGCACCATCCTCGGCGATCCGGAGACGGGCGAAGCGATCGTCATCGATCCGGGCGACGAAGCGCCCAAAGTCCTCAAGAGACTCGCCGCTCATGGTCTGAAGCCCAAAGCCATCCTGATCACCCACACCCATCTCGACCATGTCGGCGGCAATCACGAAGTCAAGGAAGCGACCGGCGCGAAGGTGATGCTTCACGAGCAGGATCTCTTTCTCTACGACCATCTCGGCATGCAGGCGCAGATGATCGGGCTCGCCACACCAACGCGCGCGGCGGTGGATGACCACATCCACCAGGGTGATGTCATCGCCTTCGGGAACAAGGGCGACACCGTCGAAGTGATCCACACCCCCGGACACACCCCTGGCTCCTGCTCGTTCTTCGTGGCGAGTCAGAATCTGCTCCTCGCAGGCGACACTCTGTTCTCCGGAAGTGTGGGACGCACGGATCTGTGGGGCGGCAATTTCGATCAGGAGATCAAGTCGATCAAGGACCGTCTGCTTCCCCTGCCCGATCAGACCCGCGTGGTCGCGGGGCATGGCCCGGACACGACCATCATCGCGGAGCGTGAATCGAATCCCTTCCTGACCTAGTGTCCTACTCGTTGCGGGACGCTCCGGTGGGATTGGGCGGACTGAAGCCGGCCTTCACGATCTCCTCGCCGATGACGCGCTGGGTGAGAAAGAAGAGCTCGCCGTAGTCGGTGGGGACACAGTGCGCCCGCACAACAGCCACGGGTCCGGTCGCGTTGTGTTCGAGGGTCTCCACCACCGTCGCCGGCATCTTGAGAACCTTCGGCTCCTCGGCCAGGCGGGCCCGCAACGCGGCGTAGAAGGCCGTGGGATCAGCGGCCCAGGGCAGTTGCGCGCGTGCTTCCACGCGTCGATGAGCGCCGGTCGAAAGATTGTGGATGTTGTCGCTGAAGACTCGAGAGTTGCCGACGATCACGCGAGCGCCATCTCCCGCCGCAAGCAATGTGCCGAACAAGCCGATCTCCAGAACCTCTCCGACGACACCGCCGAGCTGAACCGTGTCGCCCTTCTTGAACGGGCGTAGCGTCACAACGATGATGCCGGCCGCGAAGTTCGCGAGCAGACCGGACCAGGCGACACCGATGGCCACTCCGGCCGCCGCCAGCAGGCCCGCGAGCGAGGTGGTCTGCACACCCAGAACGCCAAGCACCGCCAGAGCGAGCGCGATCAGCAGCACCACGCCGATGGTCTGTTCGAGGTACTTCGAGACCGTCGTGTCGAACTTCTGATGAGCCAGCGCGCGACGCACCACGCCGCGCAGACCCCAGATCACCCAGCGCCCCACGATGTACAGCGCAACCGCGGCCAGAAGCTGGACCACGAAGTCCACGCCGCGCGTCAAAAGAAAGTTCCTGATCTGATCCATAGAGTGCCAATCATCCGACAACCTTCCTTCCATGAGAAGAGCGCCAGGGAGAAGAAATGATCGCGGCGTATTAAGGTCGCGCCCCCAAACGCATGACGTCTTCCACTTCAACGCCCGCAATTGAAGAGCCCGTGATCTCAAGGGACGCGAAGATCGTCCTGGGTGTGCTCTTTCTGGTGTCGATCCTCAATTTCGTGGATCGGCAGATCCTGTCGATCCTGCTCAGCGACATCAGGGTGGATCTCCATGTCAGCGACGCACAGCTCGGATTCCTGTGGGGCACGGTTTTCGCTGCGTTCTATACGGTGTTCGGCATTCCGCTCGGCCTGTACGCCGACCTCGGATCTCGAAAGAAGCTGATCGCGTGGGGCCTCACCCTGTGGAGCTTCATGACGATTCTGTCGGGATTCGCGAACAGTTTTCCGATGCTGGCCCTGGCGCGCATGGGTGTGGGCATTGGAGAAGCCAGCGCGTCGCCCGCCGCATATTCGCTGATCGCGGATCTCTTCCCGAAGACCAAGCGGGCAACCGCGATCGGGATCTACTCGCTGGGCGTGTATATCGGAATCGGCCTGAGCACGTACGTCGGCGGCACGGTGGTCGATGGCTGGAATCACGCTTTCCCGGCCGGCGAAGGCCCTCTTGGGCTTGCCGGGTGGCAGGCAGCCTTCGTGGTGGCCGGGCTGCCTGGACTCCTGCTGGTGCCCTTCGTTTTTTTTCTACGTGAACCGGCCCGCCTGAGCGGCGTGGCACGCACGGGAGTCAGCGCGGTGCGACGGTGCGTCCGCGAGGGCCTGGCGCTCCTTCCTCCAACGTCGTTCCTTCTCCTGCGGCACGACGTCGTGCCCGTTGGGCCGAACGTCTTTGCCTTCAGCGCGCTCGTGGCCCTCACCGCGGGCTTGACCCTTGCCTTCGGTGATCCCATCCAATGGATCTGCCTCGCGATGGGCCTCTACGTGGTTATCACGCTTGCTCAGCGGTTGAAGACAAGCGAGCCCGCCACCCATGCCCTGATTTTCCGAACTCCTTCGTTGATGTGGGCGACCCTGGGTTTCTCGTGTCTCTCGATCACGGGCTACGGCATGGGCTTTTCGGTGGCCGATTTCTTCATCCGCTATCACGGCTACTCACGCGCTGGAATCGGCGCCGCGTGGGGATTCATCAACGCGGTCTGCGGCGGGCTCGGCGTGCTCACCGGCGGCTATCTGGCGGATCGCTTCCGCGCGCGCGCAGCCTCCGGCCGCCTCTGGGTCGGCATGATGAACGCGCTTCTTCCGCTGCCTTTTCTCATTTGCGGGCTGCTGGTGAGCGATCCCGCCGTCGCGATTCCTCTCTTCGCGGGCGCGCAGTTCTTCGCCGCGATGTGGCTCCCCGCGGGCAGTTCCACGGTGCAGGATCTGGTCCTTCCTCACATGCGGGCGCGCGCTTCGGCGGTGTTCCTCCTCTTCATCAATCTGATCAGCCTGGCCCTCGGTCCGTACCTTGTGGGCCGGCTGTCGGATCACTGGGGGAGCCTGCGCTACGCGCTGATGGCGGCATCGGCCGCCAACCTGGTCGCGTTCGTGTTGTTCATCGTGGCCGCGCGGTCCGTCGCCCGCGATGAAGAGACGCGTGAGGAACGAGCAGCAGCGGCCCGGGCATAAGCTCATGGCAGGGCCTTCGGGCGGCCCAAACAGCGAGGATTGCCATGAGACCAACCGCCACCGCCACCATCTCGTTCGGAATGGTTTCCATTCCGGTGAAGCTCTTTTCCGCCACGGAAACCCAGGGCTCCATCTCCTTCAACCTGCTTCACGACAAGTGCAAGGGGCGCGTGAAGCAGCAGTACATCTGCGAACGCGACAACAACCAGGTCGTCCCTCGCACCGAAATGGTCAAGGGCTACGAGTTCGCCAAGGATCAGTACGTCGTCTTCACACCGGATGAGATCAAGAAAATGGAAGAGGAGAAGACCGGCCTCGTCGACATCTCCGAGTTCCTCGACATCAAGGAAGTCGATCCGATCTACTACGAAGGTGCTTCCTATCTCGCTCCCGAAAAAGGCGGCGAGAAGGCCTATCGCCTCCTCTGCGACGCCATGAAGAAGACGGGCCGGGTCGCGGTCGCGAAGTGGGCCGCGCGCGGAAAGCAGTACCTGGTGCTTCTACGGCCGGTCAAGAACGTGATCGTGCTGCAGCAGCTTCATTATCCCGACGAAGTCCGAGCACTGGACGAAGTGCCGGTGGGCACGGCGGAGACCAAGGAGAACGAACTCAAACTCGCGGTGCAGCTGATCGACCAGATCACCTCGGCCGAGTTCAAGCCCGGCAACTACGAGGACGATGTGCGCAAGCGCATGCAGGCCGCCATCGATCGCAAGATCCAGGGCCAGGAAGTGTCGGCCGCGCCTGAGCAGCCACGTGCCCAGATCGTCGACATCATGGAAGCGCTCAAGGCTTCGCTCGCCGCAAAAAAGGAACCCGCGAAGGCCTAATCGGCCCTGATGAAGTCAGGCCGCGGCGGCTTTGGCGGCGCATTCCGGCGAACAGAAATACGCGTTCGATCCCTGGTAGCGACCCGCGATCGCCGAAGACATCGCGGTATGAACTCCGCACACTGGGTCTTGCACCAGTTCCTCGATATGCCCACGCGGGGTGGCACTTGCGGCTCGACGCGCCGAGGGGCCGGAACGCGTCGACGGTCCGGGCGGACGAGAGCCTTGAACGAGTCCTCCGAAGAACGCGCGGAGCACGATTCCGCCCAGTCTGAAGATGAATAGGAAGAGAATCGCGCGGAAGAAGAAAGCCAGAACGCCCATCGGCTCTCAATTCTGACGCGATCCACCCGTCAGAGATGAACCCCGGTCTAAAGAGTCAGACCCGACCAGCGGAGAACCGCAGCGCCCACGGTGAACCCGGCACCCACTGAAGTCATCAGAAGAGTGTCGCCCTTCTTCAGGCGCTTCTCTTCGAGCGCCGTGTAGATCCCGAGCGGAATGGTGGCGGCCGTGGTGTTGCCGTACTTCGAGATGTTTTTAATGACCTTCTCGTCGGGCAAGCCCAGTCGCGCCTGCGCCGCTTCGATGATGCGGATGTTGGCCTGGTGCGGGATGAAGAGGTCGATGTCGTCGTTGGTCAGGCCGGCCTTTTCCACCGCGGCCACCGACGCCTCGGCCATCTTGCGCACCGCGTACTTGAAGACCGCCTGGCCTTCCTGCTTCACGTAGTGCATCCGTTTGTCGATGGTTTCGTGGGTCGGCGGAAACAGACTCCCTCCCGCGGGCATCTTGAGGTGAGAGGCACCCGTCCCGTCCACTTCGTGGGTGAACGCGATCAAACCGTCGCCATCTTCCGACGCCTCGAGCAGGACGGCGCCTGCGCCATCCCCAAAGAGAACGCAGGTGGTGCGATCCTGGAAGTCGAGAATGGACGACATCACTTCGGCGCCGATGATCAGGACCTTCTTGTGCGAGCCGCTCTCGATGAACTGCGCGCCGGCGGTGAGCGCATAGACGAAGCCCGAACACGCGCCGGACAGGTCAAAGCCCCAGGCCCTGTCGGCACCAAGATTCGCCTGCACCAGGCACGCGGTCGAAGGGAAAATCATGTCGGGAGAAATGGTGGCGACGATGATCAGATCGATTTCGGAAGCGCTGATGCCGCGACGCTCGAGGCACTCGCGCGCCGCCGGAGTCGCGAGCTCTGAGGTGCCGACGCCCTTCGCCGCGTGATATCGGGTCGAGATACCGGTGCGGGTGCGGATCCATTCGTCGTTCGTGGCTACGAGCTGCTCGAAATGCTTATTGTCCAGCATCTGCGGCGGCAGATAGCGGCCGATGGAAGTGATCGCAGCGCGGCGGGTCATAAAGGCCTCGGAGTATATCGACCGAGGACGGCCGGACCACGTGATCGCCGGTTTCGCTTGATAGATTACTGGATCCTGTGAGTCTGCCCGCCTCGACCCAACGCCTGCGCTCCCTGCCGCGCGAGCCCTTGATGGGAGCGCCCACGCCGATCGAGCGATTGGAACGCTTCGAGGCGGCCATCGGATCGCGCTACCCGATTTACGTCAAACGGGAAGTGGGGGTTCTCGCGTAGTGGCCGAACGCGCCGCCACATCTTTCATTCTTCGCCTCGCCTTCCGGAACCTGTCGCGTCATCGACGACGGACGGCGCTCACCATCGGAGCGCTGGCCTTCGGCATCGCCCTGATGGTCCTCGGTCAGGCCTGGACCGATGCGATGGAACGCGCGGTGGTCGACCCCGCGAAGAACGCAACGCTCGGCCATCTGCAGGTCTACCGAAGTGACGCCGCGGCCGATGAGACGGGCGAAATTTCGTTCATCATGCCGCAGAACAACTACCGGCTGATCCAGAACCCCAAAGCGCTGATTGAAGACGTGCTGAAAATTGACCCGCGTATCGAATCTGGTCTTTCACGGCTGATGGTGGGCTCGCTCTTGTCCTTCAAGGACACGACGATGGATGGCGTCCTGATCGGCATCGACCCCGCGGCCCGCGCGGCGACGTATCCGGCTCTGTCCCTGGTCGAAGGACGGCACTTCGTTCCCGGTGAACACGGCATTCTGGTGAATCAAGGCGTCGCCAAGAAACTTGGAATCCGTCCGGGGGATGACCTGGTGGCCCTTGGCACGACCTCCGACGGCAGGCTCAACGGGACGAAGTTCAAGGTCACGGGCATCTATGTCATCAAAGGTCTGGAGCCGTATGAGTGGGGTTCGTGCTTCGCCGACCTCGCGGGCGTCCAGGACATTCTGGACGTTCCGGATCAGGCGGGGGTCGCGATTCTTCGACTGAAGGACGGCGGGCGCGACGCCGCGGCGGTGCGCGATCATCTCAACGCGGTCTTCCGTCAGAAGGGAACGAACGCTAGGGCCTTCACCTGGGAGGAGATGGGCGGACCCTTCATCGGCGGCATGCTGGTCACGCGCTTCATCGCGACCATCATGAACTTCGTGATGGGCATCATCGTGGCCGCCGGCGTGCTCAACACCGTTCTCATGGCGACCTTCGAGCGGACGCGTGAGATGGGAACGATGCGCGCGATGGGCGCTCGTAAGAAGGACGTGCTCTCGGTCTTCCTCTCCGAAGGGTTTCTGATCGGCCTGTTTGGCGCGGCCCTCGGGGCGCTGCTCGGGAGCCTGACCATCCTCTTCTTCTCCCACTACGGCATTCCCGCCTTCAGCGAAGCGCAGAAATACACCTACGGTGGGGATCGCCTGTTCCCGATCCTGAAGGCGATGGACGTGGTCACGCCGCCGATCATCATGCTGGGAGTGAGTGTCCTGGCCGCCTTCATTCCGTCTCTCTCCGCCGCGCGACAAAGGCCTGCAGAATCGCTTCGTTACGTATGACCCTCGGCGCGCTGGACATGGTGCTCTATGGGGTCACCGGAGCTTTGACTGGAATGTTGGGCGCACTGCTCGGTCTGGGGGGCGGCGTGTTCCTGGTGCCGCTGCTGGCCCTTGGCTTCCATCTCGAGCCGCGCACCGCGGTCGCTGCGAGTCTGGTGGCGGTCATCGCAAGCTCGACCGCCTCCACGATTCTCAACATGAAGCGCGGCCTGGTGAACATTCCTCTCGCCTTCACCCTGCTTCTGGCCACCTCTGCGGGTGCTAAGTGGAGCGCGACCATCGCGGAACACGTATCCACGCGCGCTCTCTATGCCATCTTTGCCGGCACGCTCTTCGCGATCGCCGCGATCGTGACCTCGCGATCTCGCACTCGAAATGTTCTCGAAGACGCGACCATGAACGTCGGCAGACTGGGGGGCCGCGTCGTCGAAGGGGGCAGGACATTGAGCTACGTCATGAAGCGGCTTCCGTTCGCTCTGATCGTTTCTTTAGTCGCAGGCGCCATCTCCGGCCTGCTGGGCGTCGGGGGCGGGGTGATTCAAGTCCCGATTCTAAATTCCTTCTGCGGGATTCCCATCCGCGTCGCGGCCGCGACCTCCGCGTTCATGATCGGACCTACCGCCGCGATCTCCGCCATCCACTACCTTCATCGCGGCGATATGAATCCGCAGATCACCGCGGCGATCGCACTTGGCGTTGATTCTGGTCGCTTTGAGGTTATCGATTGCTGCTTTCTGGATGTGACGGCGCTCACGAGCCGCGTCGATGGCGGGCAGAGCGGCCTTCCCGGTCTGTTAATGTCGATTCGAACCCCCGTCCGATGAGTGAAGCCTATCTCCGCCCGAATTTGCGCATCCTAGCGCCCGGACATCCGCCCGAGCCTCGTCCGCAGCCTGCCGCTCCGGCAAAGGAGCCAGTGGTGGAAAGCGGAACGGCGCGCTCGCCGTTTCCGAAGATCTTTGGAAACTACGTGCTTGAGGAGATGCTCTCGCGTGGCGGCATGGCCGAGATCTATCGCGCGCAGCGCACCGGGCCGCACGGTTTCCGCAAGACCGTGGTTCTGAAGAAGATCCTTCCTGGTCTCGCGCGCAACGACGACTTCCGCCGCCTCTTCATCGAAGAGGCAAAGACGGTGGCTCTGCTCGACCATCCCCACATCGTGCCGGTTCACGAACTGGGTGAGATCAACGACGAACTCTTCATGACCATGGAGTA
>JBDTQB010000203.1:0-8058 GCA_039932395.1 Vicinamibacteria bacterium
AGGTTGATGTTGTGCTGCGTCCACTTGAAGTCGCGATCGACCCAGGGAATGTTTCCGGTGAGCGACAGGGGCTGCGTGTCGGTGCCCTTCTGATAGAAGTAACTGACGGCCACCGTCTGAGAGTTAGAGATCTTGTGATCGAGCTTCAAAGTCGCCTCATTGGTGTTGATCGGATCGGGACGACGCACTTCGAACTTGCTGGCTGACACATTGTCCGAGTAGTTAGAGAGCGGAACGTACTTGTCCTGAATGTTCTTGGCGGCCACGTCGAAACGACTTGAGGGAATGATGCCGCCAGGGAAGGGCAGGCCCGTGACAGGATCCTTCGGCTTGAGGGAGGACAAAGAAAAGTCGCCAGCTCGTTCGAGGGCGGTCGGAACGATCGCCGAGTTCCGGTAATACGTCTCCGTCTGGCGAAGTCCAGAGTAGCTGACGAAGAAGAACGTCTGATCCTTCTTGATCGGACCGCCGAAGGCACCCCCGAACTGATTGCGGTCGAGCGGGTCTTTGGTGCCGACGTTTCCGGGAGGCGCCCAGCGCTTCGCGTTGAGTTTCTCGTTGCGGAAAAACTCGAAGGCCGCGCCGTGGTAGTCATTCGTGCCGGACTTTGTGACGACGTCGACGACCCCCGCGGCGTAGCGACCGTATTCAGCCGAGTAGCCGTTGGTGAGCACGCGGAATTCCTGAACCGCCTCCGGGTTTGGAGCGGGGTTGCCGGTGCCACGTAGGCCCGCGGTGTTGTTTCCGCCGTCGAGCTGGAAATTGACGGTGCCCATCTGCGCGTTGCCGGAGCCGTTGATGGTGGTGTTCTGTTCAGGTCCACCGAGCGAATTGCCGTTGCTGTTGCTGCTCACACCGCCGGTGAGACTCAACAGGGAGTAGAGGTCGCGATTGACGAGAGGAAGGTTGAGCACTTCATTCTGGCCCACGGTGCGCGAGAGCGTGGCGGATGTCGTCTCCACCAAAGGCGCATCGCCGACGATCGAGACGGTTTCGGTCAAAGCACCAAGCTCGATGGTGGCGTCGATGCGAGCATTGCGGCCGACCTCAAGAAGGATGCCGGTCTGCGAATAGTTCTTGAAGCCGGGCATCGTGACTTGAAGCTGGTAGTTGCCGACGGGCAGCAGACGCAACGCGTACTGGCCTGTGCCATCGGAAGTAGCGCTCCTGGAATACTGGGTGCCGAGGTTGGTCGCGGTCACCGTGGCTCCGGGAACGCCGGCTCCCTGTGAGTCCTTGACGTTGCCTTGTATGGATCCCGTCGGGATCTGCGCCTGGGACGGGGGAGCGAAGAGCAAGCCCGCAACAAATGCGGCCGCCAACCTCCAACCCGTAAGACGACGATTGGAACGTGCTCGTTCCGCGATGTGCAGTGCCTTCATCAAAGCCTCCTCAAACGACGCTTCTCAATCGGGCCGCGAAGCCCGCATTTGTCTTTACCGAGGACAATATGCCCGCGTTTGATCGCCTGTCAAGCGAAAATCTTCCCATCTTCAAAATGACCGACACCCATCGAAAGCTGACATACAAGCATAAAAGCCCAGTAAAGAGGAGGTTCCTGTTCCGCTTATCCAAGAAAAGTTCTTGCCTTGCCGGATCGTCTGTGGGGTATATTGATCGCTGATAAGACAAATGCGCCCAGTTCATGCCCAGAATGTTCGCGTCGCCACACGCGGGACCACGCGCGAAATCAATCGGGGAATTGCGCTGAATCTGATCCGCACCAACCAGCCGATCTCTCGCGCCGACCTCGCGCGACTGATGGGAACGAGACGGGGCGCGGTCAGCCTTCTGGTCAACGAATTGATTCAGGACGAGGCGGTGTTCGAGGGGGCTACGGGCGAAGCCAAACGCGGCCGCAAGCCCACGTTCCTCTATATCGATTCGCGGAAGCGCTGCGTGGTGGCCGTCGACATTCGTCCGACACGCACGTTCATCATGGTCACGGACTTGATGGGGCAACAACTCGCGACCGTCACCAGTTTCCCCACCGAACGCGATCCCAAGAAATTCGTGCTCGATCTGGTGCGCCGCATCAAAGCCATTCTGGTGGAGCACAAGGATCTGGGCCGTTGTCAGGGGATCGGCGTGGTGGTCCCTGGGATGGTGGAATCCGCCGAAGGACGCGTGCTCCTCGCGCCGAACCTGGGCTGGAAGGATGTCCTGCTGCGTGGTCCGATCGCGGCCGCCATGAAGATTCCCGTTCAGATCGAGAACTCGGGCAAGGCCTGCGCGCTGGCTCAGTTGTGGGCATCGCGCGACGCCGCCGCTCCCAGCAACTTCGCCTATGTGACAGTGTCAGACGGCGTCGGCGTGGGCGTCGTCATGGGGAACCAGCTCGTGCGCGGGCAGCACAACATCGCTGGAGAGTTCGGCCACATTCCCTTGAATGTTGATGGTCCTCGCTGTGGGTGCGGCGCCACCGGATGTTGGGAGGCCTATGTCTCCAACCTCGCGACGCTCTCGCGCTACTTTGGGCGCGATCTGCGGGATCGTCCTTTGTCCGCGGATGTCGCAACCCTCACCGTTGACGACCTGATCGCACGCGCCCGCGGTGGCGACGGCAAGGCGCTCGCCGCCCTGCTGTCCACGGGCCGCTATCTCGGCCTTGGTCTTGGCTCGGTGGTGAATGCCATCGACCCTTCGCATGTCTATATCGGTGGAGAAATCACGGCGGCGTGGGATCTCATCGAGGCGACCGTGCGATCGGCTCTGGCCGAGCGGGCTTTGACGCCTCCCGCCGGGGCGACTCCGATCACGGTCGTTCCGCCGGAACAGTATCCGCGCCTTCGAGGCGCCGCGGCTCTGGTGGCAGCGCCGTCATTCGCCGAAAGGGTGGTCGCATGAAGAATCGGATTCTCCCCGTCGCAGCCGCGGTGGCGCTTGCCTTTTTCGCGACCCAGGCGCGCGCCCAGACCAACATCATCAAGACGTCGGCGCTCAAGGCGGATGTCGATGCGTTCTTCGATCGCGAAGTGGCCGTTCACTTCGCCGCCGTCCCCGACGAAGGTCCGCTGCCCGACAAAGTTCTCGGAGCCATCACCACAGGAGAGTTTTCTTGGGGCACGTATGTGCGTTCGCTGGCCGCCTACGCCGAGACCCGCAAGACGCGCATGGTGGGCGGGCGAGATGTCGTTCCCCTCATCGCCCGCGTGGGGGTGTCCGAATCCGCCAAGGGAAGCAAGGCCTTTGCTCAGCTTTACGCTGCGCTTGCGCTGCGTCACTTCGGCAAGGACCTCAAGAACAACGCAATCTGGCAGTCCCTTTCCGAGAGCGATCGTGTCGCATGGAAGTCGCTTCTGGATCCGACGCGCTTCTACAATCCGAAGACGCGCCAGGTCATCAACCTTCCCGAGAATTATTTAGGTGTGGCCTCGCGTGTCGCGACCCTCGCGTTCCAGATGGGCGTGCTCGAGGATCGGACGTTCGTCGATTCATTGCTCGATCGTGCCGCTCAGCAGTTCGTCGAAGGTCGTCTCTACGCCGATGATGCGGGTACGACGGGCCGTTACGATCGCTACTCCAATGAGTACGCGCGCTACGTCTATGAAGCCGCACAGACCGTCGGACGTCAGGACATCCTGAAGGCGCTTGAGCCCACGCTGAAGACGCAGATGAAGCTGTGGTGGGATCTGGTGGGTCCTGACGGCTACGGCTATCCGTGGGGACGCAGCCTGGGTGTCGTGAGTTATCTCGACACGCTGGAGATCGTCGCTTTTCTCGCGGCGAATCCCGAGTTCCGCCCCGCGCCCATCAAGGATCTGGTGAGCGAGTATCACCTGGCGTGGGTCTGGCTGAGTCACGACTACAAGCCCACGACCCACCTGCTCTCGATCTTCGACCCCGGCCGCGGCAACTACTCGTACATCTCTAAGGATCGGGAATGGCAGCAGACCGTGGGCTTCTTCGGCAAGGCGTTGATGGCCGAAGACACTCTGATGAAGTCGCTGGCCGCCGAGAAGATCGATTCCTTCCCTGCGACGCCCGCGTATCCGCAGGTTGCGCGCTTCGAATTCTTCCGTCACGGCGACCGACCGTCGGGAGTCTGGCTGGTACGCCAGGGGCCTCTGCGCTTCACCCTGCCCTTCACGACCGGAACGAAGCCCGGAGTCGCCGACTACCTTCCGGCACCTCACGGCCTGCCCGGCTTCGCCGTGCCCGTTGAACAGATCGTCCCCGCCGGTGCTTCTCACTATGAGCTGGCCGATGGACGCGTCCTGATCGCAACGGACAGCGCGGATTCGATTGAGCCTTCCGCCGACGGGCGCTCTGTGCGCGCGACCTGGCATCGTTTCGTGGTCAAGGGCGGCAAGGTGGGCGAATGGGTCGAGCCCGGATTCGAAGTCGCAACGACCTGGCGCATCTACGGAAACACATTGAGCCGCTCTGAAACCATCACGGCCAAGAACGACGTGACGTTGAAGCGACTGACTTTCATTCTGACCTCCACCGCGAACGGCCATGCGGTTCTTTCGAAAGATGGCGTCTCGTCAATGACCCTCGACGGACGGGAGGGCAAGCTCGAAGTCCGCACCAGTGGTGATCTCGTCCTGCCCGGATCGATTCAGGACATCACGGAGGGTCCGCTCAACCGCGGCGCGCGTGGCTCCATTCCCACCCACGTGACCTTCGAGGCGAAGGACCTGGCCCTTCAAGCCGGAAAGCCCCGCACCTGGGACATTGCTCTCACCGTTTCTCCAGCCAAGTAAGCAAAGGATTTTACAACGATGAGTACTGCCGACGTTGTTCATCAAACCTGGAACTGGTCGACCATCCCCAAGGAGACGCTTGCTCCGGGCATCGAACGCCAGATGATCTATGGCGCCACTCTGATGATCTGTCGCCTGACCTTCGCGCCGGGCACGGTGACGGCCGCTCACGATCACTTTCACGAGCAGATGACGATTGTCGAGAAGGGACGTGTGCGCTTTGTCGTGGGCCAGGAAGAGAAGGTTTTCGGGCCGGGCGAGGTGCTTCTATTTCCGGGTGGCTTCTGGCATGGTGCGACCATGCTTGATGAAGAAGTGATTCTGATCGACATCTTCTCGCCCCTGCGCGAGGACTTCCTGCGCCCTGCCGGCTCAACTGCGGACGTCCCCGCGGAATGACGGGCCTCTTTTCGCTCGAAGGCCGGGTTGCTCTGGTGACCGGCGCGTCGCGCGGCATCGGAGCGCAGATCGCAAAGGCGTTCGCGGAGGCGGGCGCCGATGTCGCAGTTCATGGAAACGCGACGCCGGCGGAGAACACTGTTGCCGCGGTCCGCGGCTTTGGCCGCAAAGCAGTGGCCGTGGTGGCCGACATGGGCGATCCGGCCGCGCCCGATCGTCTCGTCGCTGAAACGGTGGCAGCGCTTGGTCAGCTCGACATCGTGGTGAACAACGCCGGCATCATCCGTCGCGGTCCGACCGTGGACACCACCGACGAGGACTGGCACGCCGTCATCAACGTCAATTTGAACGGAGTGTTCCGGCTCTGTCGTGCGGCGGGACGTCACATGCTCGGGTCAGGCAACGGCGGCAAGATCATCAACATCGCGTCGCTCCTGTCGTTCCAGGGTGGACTCAATGTTCCCGCGTATGCCGCGTCGAAGAGCGCGGTTGCCGGTCTGACCCGAGAGATGTCGAACGAGTGGGCGGGCAAGGGCATCAACGTCAACGCCATCGCCCCCGGTTACTTCAAGACCGATAACACTGAAGCGCTCCAAAACGACGTGACGCGCAACCGGCAGATTCTCGAACGGATTCCGGCGGGACGTTGGGGCGACACCGCGGATCTCGATGGAGCGGCGGTCTTTCTCGCGTCGCGCGCATCGGACTACGTGAACGGCCAGATTCTGGCTGTCGATGGCGGTTGGCTGGGTCGCTAACTAAAGACTCATTCTCACGAGGTACAGACGATGACATCGCTCCAGGGTGTGGCTTTGGTGACGGGTGGAGGCGCAGGCCTCGGACGCGCGTGCGCTTTGACTCTTGGGAAACGCGGCGCGAAGGTCGCCGTCCACTACATGAAGAGCCGCGAGGGCGCCGACAAGACCGTCGAGGAACTCAAGGCCGCCGGCGCGGATGCGGCGGCGTTTCAAGCGGATCTCACCAAGGCAGCCGAAGTCACGGCTCTGGTCGACGCGGTCACCGCGAAGTTTGGATCGATCGATATTCTGGTCAACAACGCAGGCGACCTGATCGCACGTCAGCCCCTCCTTGAGATGTCGGAAGAGTTCTTCCGGTCGGTCATGGACGTGAATCTCCTCAGCGCCTTTCTGGTCACCCGAGCCGTGGCACCCGGAATGGTGTCACGCAAGACCGGAGTGATCGTGAACATGTCGTCGCTCGCGGCCTGGAACGGCGGCGGACCCGGCGCAGGTGCTTACTCCACGGCGAAGGGCGCGGTGGTTTCTCTGACCAAGGGTTTCGCGAAAGAACTGGCGCCTCACGGCATCCGCGTCAACTGCGTCTCTCCCGGCCTGATCGGTGAGACCGCTTTTCACGGCCGGTTCACGGCACCAGCGGCGTTCGAGAACGCAGCCAAGGGCGTGCTGCTCGGACGCGCCGGGGTTCCTGATGAAGTGGCTACGGTCATAGCCTTCCTCGTCTCGGGCGACAGTTCCTTCCTGACCGGCGAGACCATCGAGATCAACGGCGGGGCGAACATGCGATGAAGGTCAGCGGCCTCCGCTGGCTGATGATCGGCCTGGTCTTCCTGGCCACCGTCATCAACTACATCGATCGTCAGACCGTTTCGGTCCTGAAGACCGCGATCAGTCAGGACCTTGGCCTGAGCAACGCCGACTATGCCGACATCCAGAATGCGTTCCTGGTGTTCTACGGCATCTCGCAGATGGTGTCGGGTCGGCTCTTCGACGTCATCGGGACGCGGATGGGCTTCGTGTTCTCCATCGTGACCTGGTCGCTCGCTGCGCTCGCCCACGCGACCGCGCGCACCGCGACATCGTTCGGTGCGTTCCGTGCGGCCCTTGGATTCGGTGAAGCGGGAAACTGGCCCGGCGCCGCGAAAGTGGTAGGCGAGTGGTTCCCGGTTCGGGAGCGTGCGCTCGGCATGGGCATCTTCAACACGGGTGCTGCGGTGGGCGGAGCTTTGTCTCCGCCCATCATCGCGTGGATCGCCACGGCTTACGGCTGGCGCATGACCTTCGTTCTGACCGGAGTGCTCGGCTTCTTGTGGCTTGCTCTTTGGCTTGCCTTCTTCAAATCACCTTCGCAGCACCCCTGGATCACCGAGGAAGAGCGCGCCTACATTCTTGATGGCGCGGTCGCGACCACCGGGACAGAAAATGCCTGGCGTCCAAGCTGGGGACAGCTTCTCGGATATCGACAGACCTGGGCGGTGGTGATGGGTCGCTTCATTACCGATCCGATCTGGTGGCTCTACGTTTTCTGGCTGCCGTCGTACCTTCAGGAAGCGCGCGGCTTCAGCCTCAAAGAAGTCGGATTCTCGGCCTGGCTTCCCTTCCTCGCGGGCGGCATCGGCGCTCTCTCCGGCGGCTATGCGTCCGGCGCCTTGATCTCTCGCGGTTGGTCCGTCGATCGCGCGCGCAAAGCTGTGATGACCTTCGGTGCACTCCTCACACCTGCCGGGATTCTCGCGATGCGCGCCGACGACGCTTATGTCTGCCTCGGTTGGATGGCCGTGGTTCTCTTTGGCTTCCAGGTCTGGGTGAACAATCTTCAGACACTGCCGAGCGATTTCTTCCCGAGCAGCGCTGTGGGTTCCGTCTTTGGCCTGGGTGGATTGGCCGCGGCGATCGCGAGCGTTCTCTTCACTTGGGGGACCGGCCGCATCGTCGACGGCTTTGGCTACACCCCGGTTTTCCTGGTTGCGGGCGTGCTCGGACCGCTTGGACTTGTCGTGACGTTAGGCCTCGCGGGTCGCATCGGAGCCGTCTCCACCTCTGAGAAGGAAAGAATCGCATGAAAATCACGTTCACGACCGCGGCCCTGACGCTGCTTCTGATGACGACGCGTTCCGTGGCCGCTCAGGATGGGGCCTCCATGCCGACGTTCGATCAACTCCTCGCGCACAAGATCGCGTTGAAGCCGGAAC
>JBDTQB010000204.1:0-8051 GCA_039932395.1 Vicinamibacteria bacterium
TCGCCGAGGCGCCCGCGGTTCGTTCGTCGTCAGAGGGAAACGCGAGCGCTTCCTTCGGGGGCATCGTGCGCTTCTCGAGTCGCTCGGCAATGTCTTCCCATTCCTGCGCACTCGTGCCGAGGGACGCGTCCTTCATGAGCTTGACCACGCTCATTCCGGCTTCAGGGGCGACGGCCCCGTGACACGGGACGCAGTACTTCTCCAAGGTCTGATAGGCGCTCCGGGGAGTCAGAGTGCGGACGACTTGAGGCGCCGTCGACTTGGCGGTGGGCGGGCGAACTTGCGCCGGCGCTGGCATCCCGTTTTCCTCGCGCGCCGCGAGCGTGGGTCCGTTCATCGGCCACGCGGTTGCCATCGCCAAGAGCGTCGCCGAGCACAGGGCATAGGCCTTCATCGGAGCTTTGCACTCTTTTGGGCCAATTGCATATGAGGATTGTAGATGGGAGAGATCTCATGTCAAACCATCTCAACCGCCCTCGCCGAAGCGAGAGTCACAGACGCGCTATCTCGGGCGGACCAGCATCTCCTCGACAACGACGTGTTGGGGAAGTTCGAGACAGAAGACGATGCAGCGAGCAACGTCCACGGGTTGCATCATCCTGGCGCGCGCATCCGCATCGGGAACGGTAGGTCTCTTGCTCAGCAGCGGCGTATCGATGTCACCCGGGAAAAGACCCACGGCCCGCACGCCGTGATCGCGCTCCTCTGCGTTGATGCTCTGAGTCAGTCCGGCGAGACCGAATTTGGACATGGCATAGGCCGGCCCGGCCTTGGCCGACGCCGTCTTTCCCGCGTCGGAAATGACGTTGATGATCGTGCCCTGTGCGCGCGCCCGCATGCCCGGCAGGAACGCCTGAACGCAGTAGTACGCGCCGTTGAGGTTGGCGTTGATGATGGCGTGGTAGTCGTCTCGCGAAAGGACCTCGAGCGCGCGATTTGGCGCATTCGTGCCAGCGGCGTTGATCAGCGCCTCAACCTCTCCGAATTCCGAGAGCACGCGCGTTCCCATCGCAGCCACAGCGTCCGCGTTGCCAATGTCACAGGGACAGCAGATCACATGGCCGGTGGCGCTCATGAGGGCCTGTGTTTCCAGCAGGGCCTCGGGACGTCTTCCGACGAGCGCTACCGCCCATCCCGCGTTCGAAAGTGCGATCGCAGTGGCTCGGCCGACGCCGCTGCCCGCTCCGGTAATGACCGCGGTCTTCATTTCTTCGCCCCTTTCGCAAATCAGCGTCTCGTTGATCGGCCCTTCAAACAACGTCGGCTGATCGAGAGGCTACCGCATGGGAAGGCCGTGGCATCTTCGCGGCCCGAGACCGCGTTCTGCCGAGGTCATCGCCCCGAGTGGCCGCTGAGTCTCACCCGCCCCGCCTCGCTGCGGTGGCCGCTTACGAACCTTCCTTGTCCAGGTTGCCCGACCACAGGTATTCGCGGGTCTCGTTGACCACCACGCCGGAGAGGCCGAGAAGTGCGATGAGGTTAGGCACGGCCATCAGGCCGTTGGCAATGTCCGAGAAGGTCCAGACGACCGCGAGCGGCTGCACCGAGCCCACCAGAACCGCGATGACCCAGAGGACGCGATAGGGCGGAATGACCTTGGAACCGAACAGATACTCCGCCGCTTTTTCCCCGTAGTAGGACCATCCGAGAATGGTGGAGAAGACGAAGGTCAGCAGACCGACGGTGAGGATGAGGCTGCCCAGCACGGGAATATCTTCGAAGGCCTTGTGAGTCAACGCCGCGCCTGAGAGTCCGTTTTTCCATTCGCCGGAGTTCACGATGACCAGACCAGTCATGGCGCAGATCACGACGGTGTCCCAGAAGGTTCCGGTGGCCGAGACCAGCGCCTGACGCACGGGATTTTTGGTCTGGGCCGCCGCGGCCACGATGGGAGCGCTGCCGAGGCCCGACTCGTTCGAGAAGAGACCGCGGGCAATGCCATAGCGGATGGCCTGGGAGATCCCTGCGCCGATGAAGCCTCCAACCGCCGCTTGACCTGCGAAGGCCGAAGTCACGATGGTCATCAAGGCGTCGGGCAAGGTGCTCGCGTGCATCACCAGCAGAATCACGCAACCAAGGACGTAGAACACGGCCATGAAGGGGACGAGTTTTTCGCAGACCGCGGAGATCGATTTGATCCCACCCAGAATGACCACGCCAGTCAACACGGTCATCACCGATCCGGTGATCCAGGGATTGATGCCGAGACTTTCTTTTGCCAGAGACGAGATGGAGTTGGCCTGGGTCATGCATCCGATGCCAAAGGCGGCGACCGCGGTGAGTGCTGCGAAGATCATGCCCAGCCACTTGGCGTTCATGCCGCGCTCAAGCGCGTACATCGGCCCGCCGGCCATGGTTCCGTCCTTGGTGACGATGCGGTACTTCACCGCGAGCACGGCTTCCGCGTACTTGGTGGCGATGCCGAAAACACCGGTGAGCCACATCCACAGCACCGCGCCCGGTCCTCCGATGGAGATGGCGGTGGACACGCCCACGATGTTGCCCGTGCCGATGGTGGCGGCGAGTGCGGTGGTAAGAGCTCCGAACTGAGAGACGTCGCCCGCACCCTCCTTCTCCCTCGAGAACGACAGCCGAATGGCCTGGGGCAGGTAGCGCTGAATGAAGCGCAGCCGGAAGGTGAGGAAAAGATGGGTCCCGAAAAGCAGGATGAGCAGCGGAGGGCCCCAGACCCAGTCACTGATCGATGAAAGCGTGCTTTCGAGTGAGTTCATTCAATTCTCCGGGTTCTGAAAGGTGGGGCACGGTAGCAAAGGAGCGAGACGAGGCCAAATTTCGAGCCACCACTATGTCTCGGCAAGACTCGACCCGCGTGTGGCGGAATCTCCGTGGGAGGCGAAGAGGTTCGTGGCTAGAGACATGAATACCCCGATCGGGAACATTGATCAGAATCTCAAATGGAAAACCATTGATTGTTCCTGATCGGGAAATATTTCTACCCAAGGTATCTTCAAAGAGAGAAGAGGGACCCCATGAACCTGCCCAGATTGATTTGCGCTGCTCTGCTTTCGACCGCCGGCGCCGTTGCGTCGGCACAGCCTGCCGCTCCTGCGACGAGCGCTGTCCTGCTTGTGCCCGACCGGGTGTTCACCGGAAGCGAAGACGTTGCCCGCGAGGGTTGGGTGGTGCTGGTTCGCGGAGACCGGATCGTTGCCGTGGGACCGCGCGCACAGGTCACCGCACCCGTCGGCGCGCAGACCTTGTTGCTGCCAGGGACCACGCTTCTGCCCGGCTTCATCGAGGGGCACACGCATCTCTTCCTTCATCCTTACAACGAGGCGACCTGGAACGATCAGGTGCTGAAGGAGCCGCTGAGTCTTCGCACCGCGCGCGCGGTGACCCATGCGCAGGCGACCCTCTGGGCGGGCTTCACTACCGCGCGTGACCTTGGGACGGAAGGTGCGGGTTACGCAGACGCCGGTCTGAAGCAGGCGATTCAGGAAGGCATCATTCCTGGGCCGCGTTTGTTGATCGCTTCGCGTGCGATCGTCGCGACTGGAAGTTATGGACCGAAGGGCTACGCGCCGGAGTTTCGCGTGCCGCAGGGCGCTGAAGAAGCGGATGGAATCGAGGGCCTCACGCGTGTGACCCGCGACCAGATCGGTCATGGCGCCGATTGGATCAAGGTTTACGCCGACTATCGCTGGGGTCTGGACGGAGCGGCGCGGCCCACCTTCACCGAGGTCGAGTTGCGCACGGTGGTGGAGGTGGCGGCGGCGAGCGGGCGGAAAGTGGTGGCGCACGCATCGACCGAAGAGGGGATGCGTCGCGCGATCATGGCAGGTGTCGCGACGATCGAACACGGCGACGCGGGGACGGACGCACTGTGGCGTTTGATGGCTGAGCGGAAAGTCGGCTTCTGTCCTACTCTCGCGGCGGTTGAAGCCACGGCTCGATACGCGGGCTGGAAGGATGGATCGGCGCCGACGCCGCGCATGATCCAGAAGCGCGCCGGACTCAAAGCCGCGATCGCGGCAGGTGTTTCGATCTGTGCGGGCGGCGACACCGGCGTTTTCACGCACGGCAACAACGCCTGGGAGATCGAGTTGCTCGTGGGCGCCGGCATGAGTGCCTCCTCGGCTCTCCGTTCCGCGACCAGCGTCAACGCGCGGATTCTGGGTCTCGACGACCGGCTCGGCAGAGTGGGTGAGGGTCTGCTCGCCGATCTTGTGGCGGTTCAAGGCGACCCAACGAAAGAGATCGCCCGGGTTCGCGATGTTCGCTTCGTCATGCAGGGTGGTCGGGTCGTGCGTTCGACGCCCTGATCGACCCCGTCCCGCCCGCCCGACCTCGATGGAATCGGCGGCGGATGTCCGATTCGCGATGCGCGGTCTGGGGAAGGCGAAGGCGGAGACACCCGATCGACGACGGGCGTGTGCCGCCATGATCGCTCGGAGGTCGACGCGGGGCTGGCCGGTGCTAGCACCTGCGCTATCATGAACCGTGCGCATCGTCGTTGATACGAACGTCCTTGTGGGGGCTTTGCACAAGAATGGCGGACCGGCCCGACGCGTGATTCTTGCCTGCCTTCGGAAGCAGTACCGGCCGGTGGTGGGTGTGGCTCTGTTTACTGAGTATGAAGATGTGTTTCAACGAGCCAACCTATGGAAGCGCTCCCTCGTAGGACCGGCTGAACGCGCTGAGGTGTTTAGCTCGTTCGCGGCAGCCTGTTCCTGGACAGAGGTCTTCTTCCTTTGGCGGCCCAATCTTCGAGACGAGTCGGATAACTGCATCATCGAAACGGCGGTAGCAGGTGGCGCAAGCGTGATCGTCACGAGAAATGTGCGCGATCTCCGCTCGGGCGATCTGCGTTTCCCAGATATCGATATCCTGACACCCGAACAACTGCTGACGAGGTTCCCATGTCCACCTTGACTATTCGCCTTCCCGAAGACAAGCACGATCGCCTGCGCGCGCTCGCGCAGCGTCGGAAGATCAGCGTCAATCGACTGGTCGATGAGCTTGCTACGGTGGCTCTCGCGAACCACGACGCCCATTCGCGCTTCATGACTCTCAGCAAGCGAGGCAATGCGCGTCGCGCGATCAAAGTGCTTGAAGGGCTGGGCGATCAGTAGCGTCAGGGGGCTTTAATGTCATGCGTCTTGTTTGCGCTTGCACGTCTGGCCGTCATCGCCGGCTCCATCTCGCCGCTGGAGGCGCTCGCGGAACCGTAAAGGCGCCGACGCGATCCGCATCGAGGGCGAAGCCCGGCGCCTATTTGTTCGCTATCCGAAAATCCAGATCGCGATGCGCTGGCATGGCGTTGCCGGATTGCGGATCCGCTTCGACACGAAGCCGATACGAGCCGGGCGGAAGGCTGGCAAGAGGGAGATCAACCCGGTAGTCGGACTCTTTCCGCTTGCCGAAGTCGACCAAGTAAGTCTGCCGGGAGGTCCAGGCGATTTCGCCGCTGTCGTGCTGTTCGATCGTTGCCTGGACGACGACGACAGCAGCTTCCGGTCCTCTTGCACCCGAATAGACGCGAGCGTATGCCCATGCGTTGTCGGTCGCGTTGAAATCGCGCGTCAAGCTCGGCACGAACGGCATGATCTGGGCAATGACATGCCTGCGCCCCACGGGCACGGAGGCTCGCGCGACTGTCTGTCCGAGCGCTAGGTCGCTCAACGACACACTCTGCGCTGCGAAGTTTGGGACGTTCAGATCAAGGTACACGCTGCCAGAACGGCCGACCTTGGCGCTGCGCAAGCCGACCCGAAGCTGATACTGTCCCGGGTCAAGGTCGATTCGCGCACAGATCACGTAGCGTCCTTCGAACGCGCGCGCCTTTGTCTCATCCAAGGCCACGTGCGTGGTCACCGTTTCCGTGGCGCGAACTCCCGACACGGGCGCTGCCGCAACCAAGGTCATTTCGATGTCGTCGACAAAATTCGCCGCACCTACCGAGGCTTCGGGAACCGTCACCTCGACGGCCAGGGCGACCGCTTGCTTCTTTTGCCCCCGCTCGGCGAAGGCCACCGCGAACGCGCGCATTCCCAGATCGTTCTTGGGTATCAGGTCGCGGACCGCTCGGACGGCTTCTGCGCGCGGGGGCAAGGATGGTTCATGCGGGATCGGGATGTACGCTTTTTGCGCGAACAGTCCTACGCCCGCACGTGTCGTGCGAACCTCGATTCGCCGCGGCGCCTCCTTCGCCTTTGGCGGTTCCGCAACGTATCCGACGAGGTAGTAGCGGCTCGAATCAGAGACCACTCGATCGGCGGCCTCAACCGGATTCGAGTAGGTCGAGGCGGTGCCTCCCGTTGACGTGCTGATGCTTGCGAGTTCCGAGATACGTGGCCCTTCCTTAGCTCTCGGGCCAGAAGACTGCCTGTTTGCCGGATCGCTGACGTCGATCGCATAGAAGGTCACATTCGCGTCCTTGGCGGCGGCTATCGCCCTTGGTAGCAGGAGATCGGGCACCTGCTTGTCTCGACCCGGAGCTAACTGAAAATGGGTTCTCAGCGCACCCTGTCCGATGTAGACGACCACACGCCGGCGCGCTTGAATCGCGCTCAGCTGATTGCTGACATCCCGAATCATTCTTAAGGGGCGCTCGGCATCGTAGATGCCGCTCAGGTTGGCCCGAGCGGCCAACGATCCCTCCTCTCCGACGGGAGCGCCGAGGTCATCTTTCATTTGCCTGGAATCGGACTGAGTGAGGCCGGGAGTTAGATCATCGTGGCCGAACCATCGTTCGACCTGCGATTCTTGAGCGGAGAACTGGTCGATCGCCTGCAGCACCGATTCGCGATCTCGGGTGAATTCTCGGGCACCTCCACGGCTCTGGTTCACCCAGACCATTCCTACCCAATCCTCGGGTGTCAGGCGTTTGACCAGTCGCTGAGCCGCCTCCTTGATGAAGGCGGTGCGAGAGCGCAGCGCATTAGCGTCGTCCAGAATGAGGAAGACCAACCGCCCCTCGTCGGCGCGAGCGTTGCTGGGGACGTCACCGACCCGCGGTTGGTAGTGCGAGCTCGCTTCGGCTTCTCGACTCGTGAGAAAGAAACGATGTCCTGCGGTTTCCCATTCTCCAGGATCTCAATTTCGTCGCGCTTCAGATCCGATACGGCGCGGCCGGCGAGATCGATGGCACCGACATCCAAACGCACCACGTTCAGTTGGCTGGGGAAGACCAGTTGGGCGCTTGGTGGCGGCGGTGGCGTCTGGCCTTGAACCTCTGCACCCTGGCACAGGATGCCTCCCGCTACGAGGGCCCCAAGCACTCGACCGACACGCATAGGCAACCTTCCAACAAGAAAGCACGTATGAGCTAATCCCAACCGGAGATTGACGCGTTGTGTCGGTGCGCTCCTCGGCAGCCCCTTGTCAGACCACAGGGAGCGACGCGACGTGCACCAACTGTACATGTTCAGCCACATCGACATCCGCGGGGGGGGGCGCGGTCGTCCCTTTGCGAACTGGAGATCTACAATCCGCCCCACTATGCGTATCCTTCTGGCTCTTGGCTTGACCCTCCCCGCGATCGTCGCCTTCGCTCAAACCGCCACTCCGGGCGCCGGCGTTCCTTTGGACGTTGCCACTCGCCGCGCGGCGAACATCAGCGGCCTTCGATACGAATTGGCGCTGTCTATCCCCGAAGCGCTGTCGTCACCGTTGACCGGCGTCATCGTGATTCGGTTTCAATTGAAGGACGCCTCGACCCCGCTGGTCCTCGACTTTGAAACCAGTCGCGAGCACGTCAAGACGGTGGCGGCCAACGGCACGCCTTCAGCCTTCGAGTACGTGAACGGTCACGTCGTTCTGCCGGCGAAAGCGCTGATCAAGGGCGACAACGTCATCCGCATTGAGTTCAATGCCGGCGATGCCTCGCTCAACCGCAGTGCCGACTTCCTGTACACGCTGTTCGTGCCGGCCCGCGCGCGCCTCGCGTTTCCAGTGTTCGATCAGCCCGACATGAAGGGACGATGGACTCTGATGCTGGAGCATCCCGCCAAGTGGCAGTCGGCCGCCAATGGAGCAGAGTTGTCGCGCACAACGACGGCCGCCGGCGACCGCACGACGGTCAAGTTCAA
>JBDTQB010000205.1:0-7977 GCA_039932395.1 Vicinamibacteria bacterium
CTTCAACACGCCTTCCGCGCAGCACTACAACCTCACGGTGCAGCAGGCGATCGGAGACAATCTGGGTCTTGAAGTCGGTTACGTCGGCTCCCGCGGCAAGAATATGCCGATGTTCATCGAGATCAACCCGATTCTTTCCAACGGTCAGCGCAAGTATCCGGCCTACTCTCTTCTCCGTCCGACGCTGACGGTGGCCGAATCCTGGTACAACTCCCTCCAGGCTTCGCTCCGCATGCGTCCGACGAAAGGCATCAACTTCCTGATGTCCTACACCCTGGGTGACGCGAAAGATCACGTCTCCGGTCTGAACATCGGCGGCGAGGCCCGACCGGTGCTTCCCGTGACCCTGGGAGACGACGCCAGCCTCCAGGCTGCTCTGGCTCAGGAGAAGGGCCCCGCGCTGTTCGACGTTCGTCATCGTTTCGTCATCAGCTTCGGCATCGAACTGCCTAAGCTCGCCGACAAATCGCCTGCGATGCGCGCGGTCCTCGGTGGATGGCAGGCAAACGGGATCTTCCAGGCTCAGACCGGCTTCCCGCTGACCGTGACGGACAGCGTGCTTGCCGCCAATGGCTTCACCAACCGCCCGAACGAGATCTGCGATCCCAACGACGGCGCGCCGCATGCCGTGCCCACCGCTGCGAACCCGCTCGCGAAGTGGTTCAAGACGGAATGCTTCGCTCGTCGCACGGTGGCCGAGACCGCGACCGGTCTGTCCTCGCAGTCGAGGAACACCGTGCGTGGTCCTGGCTTCAACCGCACGGATCTCTCCATCTTCAAGAACTTTACGTTCGCGAAGAACAAGCAGGTCCAGATCCGCATCGAAGGCTTCAACATCTTCGATCAGGCGCGGTTCGGTCAGCCGACCGCCGGGATTACCGCCACCAACTTCGGAGTGCTGACCTCCGCGGACGATGGCCGCACCATTCAGTTCGGCGCGAAGTTCACGTTTTAAGTTGAGCTCAGGCGGAGCGAATCCCGCCTGAGTCGAACTCGAGACGGCGCTTGGGGTGAGGCTTCGGCCTCGCCCCTTTTTTGTTGCGCGCGAATCAAGGTCCGAGCCTAGGGTCGCAACGTCCTAGAATTGGCGCGTGAAGTCGCCAGCGGCTAGCGCGGAGGACGCCCTGATCGCGGTGCTGCAGGCTGCCTATTCCGGCGAGATGGCCGCAGGCTTCGCGTACGCGGGACACTGGCGGAGTGTTGCCAACACCAAGGTGCGTGACGAGATCCGCGCGATCGAAGCGGAGGAGTGGCACCACCGGCGCATGGTGGGAGACATCCTCACCGCCCTCGGCGCTCATCCGAACATGCCACGCGAACGGATCTTCCGGCTTATCGGCCGCACTCTTGGACCGCTCTGTCGAGTCAGCGGTTGGCTCTTACCGATGTGGGGCGCCGGCTTTCTCGAAAGACACAACATCGTCGAATACGAGGTGGCAGCGCGACTCGCCGAGGAAAGCGGCCACGGCGAATTCATCGATGCACTTCTGACCATGGCGGAGGTCGAGTGGGAACACGAACGCTACTTCCGCGAACGGGTCCTCGAACATCGCTTCGCCCGCTTCATCCCGATGTGGAAGGCACCGCCTGGCAAGGAAACGATCCGGAGCGGTGCGACCAAGCGCGCCGCCTAAGAAGAGGTCGAAACGGATTCGTCCTAGGGAGTCCTAGCAGGCCGTGGTGCAAGTCTGCCGCGGCACCGAGACGAGCGATGCGCCCGTCTGGCGATGAGCCGAAGAGCCCGAATATCGGGAATATTCGGGCTTCTGAGCGAAGAAGCCAGCCGGGATGCAGCGCTCGTCGAATGCCGGCAGACTTTCACCACGGGCTGCTAGGGGGGCCGGGTTCGTGTCCGGCCAAAGTCGGGAACCACGGCCGCAATCCAATGAACGCCATCTTCGCAACGCCCGATTCACTCGGGCGTTGCGAGCATCAAGACAACTTCATTGGGTGGAGGCCGAGGGGGTCCTAGGGGGGCCGGGTTCGTGTCCGGCCCCCCTAGACTCAAAGATAGAATCCCTCAATGAAACGTCGAGACTTCATCAGTCGGGCCACGACGGGCGCCACCCTCCTCGGATTTCCGGCGATCGTGAGATCGCAGACATCCACGCCTCGGATCGTCTCGGGCGTGCAGGCCGGAGACGTGACGGGCGGACGCGCCACCATCTGGTCCAGGTCGAACATGCCGTCGGAGATGGAAGTCGAGTGGGCAACCAACGACCGCTTCGAGAACTCGACCATTATCGGCAACTCCTACGCCGTCAACAGCACCGGCCTGTGCGCGAAGGCTGAGCTTCAAAAGCTCCCCGCGGGCGAGAACATCTTCTACCGCGTCCGTTTCCGCGACCTCGCCGACGCACGCGCCATCGGCGAGCCTGTGTCGGGGCGGTTCCGAACTCCGCCCGCCGACGGCCGCGATGTGAGCTTTATCTGGGGCGCCGACACCGTGGGCCAGGGCTACGGCATCAACTCCGCCATGGGCGGGATGAAGATCTACGACTCCATGGCGAAAGTGGATGCGGACCTTTTCATCCACGTAGGCGACACCGTGTATTCCGATCAGCCGGTGGAGAAGGAAAAGCGGGCGGGTGACGGCACGTTGTACCGAAGCCTCACCACGGAGGCGAAGTCCAAGGTGGCGGAGACGCTGGACGAGTTCCGCGGCCAATGGCAATACAACCTGCTCGACGAGAACGTTCGGCGGTTCAATTCGCAAATGGCGCAGTTCGTCATGTGGGACGATCACGAAGTGCACGACAACTGGTGCCCGGGGACGATCCTGGAAGATCCGCGCTACAAGATTGAGCAGCGGGTGGACGTGCTCGCCTCGCGCGCGCGCCGCGCCTTCTTCGAGTTCACTCCGATCCGCGGCATCGAGTCGACCGCGACGAAGATCGATCGGCTGCTCCCGTTCGGGCCGTTGCTGGATGTCTTCTCGCTCGACATGCGCACGTATCGCGGCAAGAACGGGCCGAACAACGCACCCAAACTGGACGCGAACTCAGCGCTGCTCGGACCGACCCAGGTGGCGACGCTCAAGAGGTCGCTGCGGTCCACTCGCGCGGTCTGGAAGGTGATCGCATCCGACATGCCGCTGGGGGTCAACGTGGGCGATGGTCCGGGACGGTATGAAGCGGTGGCGAACGGGGATCCGGGCAACCCGAGCGGTCGCGAGCTTGAGATCGCGGACATCCTGTCGTTCATCAAGCGCGAGCGAATCTCGAACATCATCTGGATCACCGGTGATGTGCACTACGCCGCAGCGCATCGCTACTCTCCCGAAGATGCGACGTTCACCGACTTCAATCCTTTCTGGGAATTCGTGGCGGGTCCGCTTCACGCAGGGACGTTCGGGCCGAACGAACTCGACAAGACCTTTGGTCCGTCGGTGCGCTATCTGTCCATTCCCAAGGGGATGAAACCCAATCAGCCGCCATCGGCGGGACTGCAATTCTTCGGCAAAGGTTCCGTGGACGGCCGCACACGCGAGCTGACGGTCAGCCTTCACGATCTTTACGGTAAAAAACTCTGGAGCATTTCGTTGCCCGCGGTGGAAGCATGAGACAACACAAAATCGCGGCACTCCCGGGCGACGGCATCGGTCCCGAAGTCCTTGAAGCCGGCCTGACCGTCCTTGAGGCGCTGGAGAAGACCGAGGGATTCAACCTCAATACCATCCAGTTTCCCTGGGGCTCTGAGTACTACCTCCAGCATGGACGCATGATGAAAGAGGGCGGCATCGCGTCGCTGCGCTCCTTCGATGCGATTTACTTTGGCGCGGTCGGCTCGAAGGAGGTGCCGGATCATGTAACGGTGTGGGATTTCATCCTGCCCATCCGTCAGAAGTTCGATCAGTACGTGAATCTCCGTCCGATGCGACTCCTGCCTGGGCTGAAGTCGCCGCTTGACGGGCGAACTTCTGCCGACATCGACATGGTCTGCGTTCGTGAGAACACGGAAGGCGAGTATTGCGGCGTGGGCGGCTTCGTCCATCGTGGTCGCCCGGGCGAGATGGCGAACGAAGTCGCGACCTTCACGCGCGCGGGCATCGAACGGGTGGTGACCTTCGCCTTCGAGCTGGCCCGAACCCGTCCCAAGAAGCTTCTCGCGTCCGCGACCAAGTCCAACGCGCTCCGTCATTCGATGGTTCTATGGGACGAGGTCGTGGAGGATGTGGCGAGCCGCTTCAAGGATGTGACGCTGCGCAAGTACCACGTCGACGCGCTGGCTGCCCGTATGGTGACCCAGCCGGATTCTCTCGATGTCATGGTGGCGAGCAATCTGTTCGGCGACATCCTGACCGACCTCGGTGCGGCGATTTCCGGCTCGCTCGGCACAGCCCCGTCCGGCAATCTGGATCCGACGCGCGTGAACCCTTCGATGTTCGAGCCGATCCACGGCTCCGCCCCCGACATCGCGGGACAAGGCATCGCGAACCCGATTGGCGCGGTCTGGGCCGGTGCCATGATGCTCGATCACCTCGGAGAGAAGCAGGCGGCAGCGCGCGTCATCCGCGCCATCGAGAGAGTCACCGCCGAGGGCAAGGTGCGCACGCCGGATCTGGGGGGCAAAGCAAAGACCTCGGATATGACCAAGGCCCTGCTGGACGCACTCTAGAGAACGTGGCTCGCCGGAACATCTCGTCGGGCACAAAGTGGGAGCCCGTGGTCGGCTACTCACGCGCGGTTCGGGTGGGTCCGCATGTTCATGTCGCGGGTACCACCGCGGTCGACGCCTCCGGAACAATCATCGGACGAGGCGATGCCTATGCCCAGACCGCGTTCATCCTGAAGAAGATTGAGGCGGCGCTCCTTGAAGGTGGCGCGTCCATAAGCGACGTCGTGCGGACGCGGATGTTCGTCACCGACATCGCGAAGTTTGACGAGGTCGGCCGCGCGCATGGAGAGGTGTTCCATACGATTCGGCCCGCGGCGACCATGGTCGAGGTCAGGGCGCTCGTCGATCCGGAGCTGATCGTGGAGATCGAAGCCGACGCGTACGTTGAGAAGTGAGAGGCCCTTCATGACACGCGTCCGCAAGCTGCGGCTCGGGCTCGGCGCGATGGCTGTCGCTTCCCTGATTGGCGTCAACATTCTGGCCTACGGTCACGCCTGGACCATGACCCACTTCGTCCCCGGAGGCGTGCGAACAGGGGGGCCGGAAAGCCTGACCTGGCTGCAGAAGCTGAGCGTGGTCGCAATGGGCGTGCAGATCCCCAAGCCACGCAATGAGGGCACCCCGCTCGACCGCAACATGGCGTTTGAGACTTGGACAGTCCCGGTGGAGGAGGGGATCACGCTCGAAGCGTGGGACATCCCGAATCCGAAGCGCCGCGGCTTCGTGGTGATGTTCCATGGCTATGCCGACCGGAAGTCTTCAATCCTCGCTGAAGCGAAGGGCTTCCTCGATGAAGGATGGGAGCCGGTGCTCGTGGACCTGCGCGGCAGCGGCGGTTCATCCGGGAACACGACAAGCATCGGGTTTCACGAGGGGCGGGATGAGCGTGCGGCCGTTCGCTTTGTGCGGGAGAAGGCGCCGAACGAAACGCTCGTTCTCTGGGGCGTGTCGATGGGTGGCGCGGCGGCCCTGCGCGCTGTGGGCGAGCTGGGGGCGAAGGTCGACGCGATGATCGTGGAGGCACCGTTTGCGACCCTGCGCAGCGCGGTGGTCAATCGATTCACATCGCTCGGCGTGCCGTCTGTGGGGCTGGTTGATCTGCTGATTTTCTGGGGCGGCCGTCAGCTGGATTTCGACGGGTCCCGTTTCAATCCTGTCGAGTACGCGAAGGACGTTCGGGCGCCGACCCTGGTGCTGCTGGGCGACCAGGACAATCGCGTCCTCATGCCCGAAGGGCGCGCTATTTTCGAGGCGCTCGCGGGCGAGAAGCAGTTCGAGACGTTTCCCGGGTTGAGACACGAATCATTGATCCGCGGCAATCGGAGTCAGTGGCTCCGCGTGGTGCATGGATTCCTGAATCGGTTCCCGGAGAAGCCCTCACCGGTCGCGGTAGCGCGCACGCAATAGTCAGCGACGCCGCTCCTTCCGTTCAGCTCAGCGACAGAGGTCGATCCAGTCGGCGTACTTCTTGTCTTCTCCAGAGGCCACGCGACGGAACGTCTCGCTGATTTTCGTGGTGATCGGGCCGCGGACGCCCGCGCCGATCGGACGAAAGTCAAGCTCGCGGATTCCGAGAACCTCAGCCGCCGTCCCGCACACGAACAGCTCGTCGGCCACGTAGAGCTGATCGCGACTGAGCGGCTCCTCCCGAACTTCGTAGCCGAGATCACGCGCCAGGATGATCACGCTGTCGCGGGTCAGGCCTTCGAGGACGGTGGTTCGATGCGGGGTGTAGATCACGCCCTTCCGGATGGCGAAGAGGTTCTCGCCCGTGCCTTCCGCGACCAGGCCCGTTGGATCAAGCATCAGCGCTTCGTCAAAGCCAAGACGGGCCGACTCAGTGCGCGCAAGGACGGAGTTGCCGTAGTTTCCCGCGAGCTTGGACTTCGTCATCATGACGTTTGGATGATGGCGGGTGAACGACGACACATTCGCGCGCAGGCCCTTTGTCTCGGCCTCTCTAGAGACGAAGCCCTTCCACTCCCACGCCGCGATGCCAAGGCCCGGCACGACTCCGAGCAGACTCAGGCCCATGTGCCCCGAGGCGCCGAAAATGAGCGGTCGCACGTAGCAGGCGGTGAAGCCGTTCTCACGAACGACGGCCTTGGAACCTTCAATCACCTGCTCTTCGGTCCAGGGTAAATCGGTGAAGCCAAAGATGCGCGCACTCTGGAAGAGACGCGTGATGTGATCCCTCAGACGGAAGATCGCGGGGCCTTGCGGCGTGTTGTAGGCGCGCATGCCTTCGAACACGGCGGTGCCGTAGTGAAGGGCCGGGGTGAGAAACGGCACCACGGCCTTCTCCTGCGGCACGAGCGCGCCGTTCATCCAAACAAACTTCGAATCGAGATTCAAGACTTCACTCCTTGCCGGGGGAATTGAGTCCGGGCGGAGGAAGCCTACTGGGCGGTGCGCTTCGGCGCCAGAACCGCCTGTCCAAGGTGAGACGCCAGGTGCGTGGTCCGACTGAAGAGGACGTTCACGCGATTGCGATGTGGCTCCTTCGCGAAGTCCTCGGTCGACACCGCGGCGTGCTTTCGAAGCCACTCGTCCGGAGTGAGGGCCGCGGCCTTCTCGGCCAGGCGCGAATGAACCGCCGTCCACGCCTGACGCAGTTCCGCCGCGGACGGCAGGGCCGCAACGGCGCGGTCGGGACTCTTCACAAAGGTCTCTTCCCACTCAGGATGGAGGCGCGGACCGAATCCCAACAGGGGAAGAAGACCGTCGTTGACCGCGATGATGTGGCCAAAGAGATAGATGAGGCGGTTCTTGCCCGGAGCCACTTCGAGTTGAAGGTCTTCGTCGGAGCAGCCATTGAAGAACTTGGCCGCGCGTTCGACGTTCTGTTTCCAGTTGCGAAGGGCGATGTCCACGAACATGGCCGAGGGTTGGTTGTCAGTGCTCATCGGAGTCCTCCCGAGGCGAGAAGCTGCTCGCCGGTCAGCCATTTTGAATCATCGGAAGCGAGAAAAACCGCGATGGGCGCTATGTCGTCAACCCGACCCACGCGACCCAGAGGCGACTGCTCGACCACAGCCTTCGCGAAGTCTGATCCGATCATGCCCGCGGTGTTCGCGCCTTCGGTGTCGACCATGCCCGGATTGAGGGTGTTGACCCGGATCTTGCGCGGTCCGAGCTCGCGCGCGAGCACGCCGGTGATGGCATCGAGCGCGCCTTTCGTGCCCGTGTAGACGGCGGACGCGGCTGGAGTCACGCGACTCACGGCCGACCCAATGTTGATGATGCTGCTGCCTTCACCGAGATGGGGAACCGCCGCCTGGGTGGTGAGAAGCGCGCCCAGCACATTGATGTTGAAGATGCGGTGGAAGTGCTCCTCGGTCACGCTCTCAATGGGCATGA
>JBDTQB010000206.1:0-7943 GCA_039932395.1 Vicinamibacteria bacterium
AGAAGCTCGGCATTGGCGAGTGGCAGAAGCGGAAAGCCAACGAGATGTCGAAGGGCATGCAGCAAAAGGTGCAGTTCATCCAGGCCCTGCTCCACGACCCGGAAATCCTGATTCTCGACGAACCGATGAGTGGTCTGGATCCGGTGGGCACGAATGTCATGCGCGACGCCATGATCGAACTCTCGCGCGGGGGCAAGACTCTGATCGTGAGCTCCCACCAGATGGCGACGGTGGAACAGATGTGCGACCGCGTGGCCCTGATCAACAAGGGCGAAAAAGTGCTCGATGGCCGCGTCTCCGAGATCAAGTCGAGCTACGGCAAGAACACTTTGATCCTGGCTTTCGAAGGCGACGGTTCGTTCCTGAAGTCGCTGCCGGGTGTGATGGCGGTGACGGACACGGGTCGCTATGCCGAGTTGAAGCTTGGGCCTTCAGCCGATCCGCAGTTGATTCTCAAAGCCGCGAGCGAGAAATTGAAGATCACGCGCTTTGAAGTGGTGGAGCCTTCGCTCCATGACATCTTCATTGAACGGGTGACGGAGGTTTTGGCGTGAACGACATTCTGGTCATTGCTAAGCGCGAGTTCAACGCGCGCGTTCGCACCAAAGCCTTTGTCATCGGGACCATCCTGGGGCCGTTGTTCATGGCCACCATCATGATCGTCCCCGCGATGATGGCAAGCAAGCTTTCGAAGTCGGTGTCGATCGCCGTCGTCGACGCCGAAGGCTCTTTGCAGACTCTGGTCGAAGACAGCCTGCGCGGAGGCTCTCCCGGAGTCGTTGAAACCGATCCGATGTCGAGTGGTCGCGCTGCTCGTAGTCAAGGCGCCACCGAGTTCGTGATCAAAAAAGCGGAAGGCGCAGATGTCGCGGCGCAGCGGGAGTGGGCGAAGGCGGCGGTGCTCAAGGGCGCGCTCGATGCCTATGTCTATCTGCCTCCGGACGTCCTCGTCGCATCAAACGCCGACTACTATGCGAAGAGCGTCACCGACTTCGACGGTATCCGTGCCGTGTCTCGCGCCATCGAGAAAGCTGTCTTCTCTAAACGGATCCGTGCCGAGGGCATTGATCCGTCACGTGTGGAAGCCATGACCAAGCCTCTCGATCTCAAGCGCTTGCGGGTCAGCGACAAAGGCGCCCAGGAAGACAAAGGCGTCTCCTTCTTCCTCTCGCTCGTCCTCGTCATGATGATCTACGGCGGCACCTTGATGTGGGGTCAGATTGTGATGACCGGCGTGATCGAAGAGAAAACCAACCGCGTTGTCGAAGTCATCGTGTCTTCCACGTCGCCTCAGAATCTGCTCTTCGGCAAACTTGTGGGCGTGGGCGGAGCTGGCCTCCTTCAGTTCAGCATCTGGATCCTGGCCCTCGTCGGAGTGTCTGCGGCGTCTGGCTCCCTCGCCTTTCTCTCGGGCGTCGATATGCCGGAGCTCAACCCCGTGCTGATCGCGGCCTTCCCGGTGTTCTTCCTGCTCGGCTTCTTCCTTTACGCATCGCTCTACGCGGCCATCGGCTCCGCGGTGAACACCGTCCAGGAAGCGCAGAACTTCATCTTCCCGGTCATGCTGCCCATCATCATGGCGATGGTGTGCTGGCCGGTGGTCATGCGCGCGCCCGACTCGACGTTGTCGGTCGTGCTATCGCTCATTCCCTTCATGACGCCGATCCTGATGTTCCTGCGCATGAGCGTGCTGATGCCGCCGGTCTGGCAAATCGCCTTGTCCGTCGTTCTTACCGGGATCACCATTTCCATCGTGATCTGGATCGCCGCTCGCATCTACCGCGTCGGCATCCTGATGTACGGTAAGCCGCCCAATTTCCCCGAGATGGTGCGCTGGGTGCGTCACGGCTAGAACGCGGCGCGCCTGGTCCGCCGGCTGCTAAGCGGGAGCGAAGCGGTCGGGTCGAAACGCTGAGAGGTCGATCGAAGGCGTTTCACCCAGGGCGAGCCCCGCGACGATTTCACCCACCAGAGGCCCGAGCAGGATTCCGTTGCGGAACAAACCGCCTGCCACGACCAGACCTTCGATGCGACTTCGCCCGATGACGGGAAGGCTGTCTGGCGTCGCGGGACGCAAGCCCGTCCACATTTCGGAGATGCTGGCCTGACCGGTCGCAGGCAAGATTGACGTCGCGATGGCGATCAGGCGCGCGATCCCGTGGGCGGTGACCGCGGTGTCATAGCCCGCCTCTTCCATGGTGCTTCCGACGATCAGCCGCCCGTCCGCCCGTGGGACGATGTAGCCATGATGTCCGTACACGACGTGCCGCACCTGAGGGCCGCCGATCAGAGCCATCATGTGGCCTTTCACGGGACGGACCGGAACCACATCGCCGCTTCCGGGGAGGTCGTTCGCCCAGGCACCCAGTGCGTTGATCACCGACTTCGTTTCGATGCGGTCGTGGTCTGTCCGCAGCGCCGTCACGCGTCCGTGCTCCGACTCGATCGAGCGAACCGTGGTGAATTCCCGGATCACCACGCCGCGCTTGATCGCGAGCGCTTTCAACGCTTCCATCAGGCGGCGATTGTCGACCCGGTGATCGTCGGGAAAAAGCGCCGCGCCCACGGCATCGTCATGAACCGATGATTCGAGACCGCGAAGTTCATCGCCCGACATCATGTCTGCACGAAGACCAAGCCGCGTCTGGGCTTGCGTGAGCGACCTCAGCTCGTTCTCTTCCTTCGCGGAGAAGGCCAGGGAGAGCACGCCGTCTGTCTGATGTTCCACTGAAATTCCGGTCTGACTCTGAAGTTCAGCGGCAAGCGTCGTATGGCGCGCGCGCGCCTTCAGAGCCAGCGGAAGGAGCGGTGAGTTCGGCAGCGTCTCGGCCTGCGGCGACAGGATCCCGCCCGCGGCGTAGCTCGCTTCGCGGCCGGTCTGTCCGCGATCGAAGACCACAACGCGTGCGCCGCGCTTAGCGAGTTCGCATGCGGCGGACAGGCCGACGATGCCGGCGCCGGCCACCACGACATCAGGATGATGGATCGGCAGACGCGGCTGCTAGCTGAGCTGGCCGGCGGTCTGCAGGGTGAGGACGACTTTGTAGACCCAGTAGGAACAGCGGCCCGCGTCTTTCTCCAGGTCTTCGATCGATGCGCCCGTCTTCAGGCGCGCGAAAACGTCCTGAGCGGGAAGACGGCTTTCCTCGTCCGTCCACGTGAGTTCGGTGATCGATGGCTGGAAGACTTTCTTCCGGTCGGTCAAACGCTCCTGGAGCATGAGAAGTTCGTCCGACATGCGGATCGATTCCATGAGAAGCGAGATGCCAGGAAGCGTGACGTCCGTGCGCTGCTGTTCTTCCACCTCACGGCTGGTGAAAGCGAACTCGCCTTCGGGCTTCGACTGGAAGAGCTGGAACACCGCGTCGTTACCCCGGAGCTGTTGGAAGAGCGCGCGTACGATGTTGCCTTTGAAGAAGACGATCTCCGATACCCGTTCATGGTTCGGGGAGCTGACGATCAGGGATCCGGTCTGATGCGATCCGATCAGCGTCTGGATGACGGTCGCCAGGTCGAAGAATTGAAGGTTGCCGGAAAGCTGTTTGGTTTCGACCCGGCGCGATTTGAGAGTCGTGGCTTCGAGGCGCCGTGCGATCACTTCGCACATCGAACGCGCCATACCGGGAAGCGACGCCATCAGATCGTCGAAGACCGCCTTGTCGAGGCGGAAGAGTTCGGCGTTCTCAGGGCAGCGGATGGTGGCGCTGCGCGGCGAGCCGGTGAGAAGCGCCAGTTCGCCCACCACTTCGCCCACACCGAGGAAGGCGATCGTGACGGCGGGGGTGTTGTCGGCCGGCTGTGTCGCCACTTCCAGCACCCCGGACTTGATGACGAAAAATCGGTCGCCCGCCTCTCCCTGTTTGAAGACGATTTCGCCCGGACCGAACGTCTCGAAGGTCCCCTGGGAGATCACGGCGTCAAGAACCGCGCGTGCTTGGTTTGCGAAGAGTTCGCTGTTGGCCAGGAAGTCGAGTTCAGGGTTCGCCATGGGTTGGGGAAGGACGGAAGTATAAACCTCCGGGATTTTCAAGGCATGCGGAATTCCAGCCTTTGCTTAAAGGCCAGGAGCTTGTGATACTGCGAGCCATGCCAGCCTTGAAAAGTGCGAAACCTACGGCTAAGAGAGCGGCGGTAAAGCGAGTGCTGAAGCCTGTGAAAGAGGCTGCGGCGAAAAAGCCGCGGGCGACTTCGCGGGTGACTTCAACCGGGACTTCAACTAAGAAGAAGGCAGAGAAAGCGCCGCAGGATCAGCCGCTTGAGGGCTTGCTTGTCGCGACTCCGCCGGTTGCCGCGGCGCCGCCGGTTGTCGACGATCAGGCGAAAGTGGTCGCCGCCAAGTTTGTGGGTCAGGAAACTTCACGGTCCAGGCCACGACCCCGGCCCACCCTTCCTTCCACCTATGGCGAGAGTCACATTCTTCTGCTCGCGCGTGACCCCCAGACGCTGTTCGCGGCGTGGGACATGTCGCCCTCCTCGGTCAGCGCGTTGAAGTCTCGCATCGGCGGCCGCGCCTTCGCGGTCTCCAGCCTGACTCTGCGTCTGATACGGACCGGCGGTCTTGTCACGACCTATCACGTGAGCAAGAGAGCCCGCTCTCGCTACCTCAAGATCGATGGTGGGAGCCCTTCTTTCATCATCGAGATCGGCTTCAGCACGCCCGCCGGTCAATTCGAGTTGGTCGCCCGCAGCGCGCCCTGCGCGGTTCCGGTCGGCCTCAATGCGCGTCAGGACTGGCCCGGCACCGCGCGCCGCGCCGTGCTCGGTTACCGCGAGGCGCGCGTCATCGCCAAGCAATCTCTGGCGGTTCACGCGTCAGCCGGCGGACTTCTACGAGGCGCCACGCGCGTGGTGCGATCGACGCAAGCAGGCGTCGCGCGAGCGAACCACGCAGGCGTAGCGCGATCGAACCACGCAGGCGTGGCACCTCGTCCGACGGGATCCTCCCCGTCCCAGCGTGTCCTTGGCGGAGCGAGCGATCTCTATCGTCGGTGAGAGTGCTTCACCGCAGAATCCGCTGGGATTCTGGTGTCCGGTTCTTCACGCCCATCTTCCCTTCGTCCGCCATTCCGAGCACGAACACTTCCTCGAAGAAGACTGGTTCTACGAAGCGGTCATAGAGACGTACCTGCCGCTTCTGCGGATGATGGACCACCTGTCGCGCGACCGCGTTCGTTTCCGTCTGACCCTGACCCTGTCGCCTCCGCTCCTCGCGATGATGCAGGATCCACTGCTGCTCACGCGTTGCCAACGCCGCATCGAATCGCTCCTTCGCCTGGCGTCACGCGAATCGAAACGCACCGCTCTCCACGAGAAGGATCTGTTCGAGGCCACCCTGTTCGCCGAGCAGGACCTCGCGAGCCTGCGCGACTTGTTCGTCGGCAGCTACAAGCGCGATCTGGTCGGAACGTTCTGGAAGCACCGCATGGCCGGCTCCCTCGAGATCATTACGTGTGGAGCGACCCACGGCTTTCTTCCGCTCATGCAGCAGACACCCGAGGCCGTGCGCGCGCAGATTCAGGTGGCCACGAGCGACTACCGTCGTATTTTCGGACAGGACGCGGAAGGCATCTGGCTGCCGGAGTGCGGCTACTTTGAAGGGGTTGAGCAGTATCTGATCGAAGCGGGCCTGCGCTATTCCTTCATGGAATCGCACGGCATCCTGGACGCCGTGCCGCCGCCGTCTTATGGAGTGATGGCGCCGATGATGTCGAGTGGAGGCATCGCCTTCTTCGGACGCGACATGGAATCGTCCCGCCAGGTCTGGAGCTCCGAGGTCGGCTATCCCGGCGATCCTGAGTACCGCGAGTTCTATAAGGACGCGGGATATGAACTTCCCTTGAAGGAAGTTGCCGCCTTCATGAAGCCCGATGAACCGCGACGTCCGATCGGTCTGAAGCGCCACCGCGTCACCGGCAAAGTCGACCTGCATCTGAAGCAGCCCTACGTTCGTACTCGCGCGATGGAACGGGTGGCCGCCCACGCGGCTCATTTCGTTCGTGAGCGAACCTTCCACGCCGCCCGCCTTCGTCCCTCGATGGACAGGCCTCCGCTCATCGTCAGTCCCTTTGACGCCGAACTCTTTGGCCACTGGTGGTTCGAAGGACCGCAGTTTCTGGAGCAGGTCTTCCGAAATCTCGACGGCCATTCGGAGATGGTGGCCACCACCCCGCCCGCGTATCTCGCGCAGTTTGATGAGTGCGAAGTCGCGACCCCCGAGATGTCGACCTGGGGTGCGCAGGGCTACGCCTCGGTCTGGCTCAATGAGACGAACGACTGGATCTACCCGCACTATGACGTCGCGGCCCGCCGCATGATCCGTCTGGCCGATCAATATCCGAGCGCCACCGGATTGCTGAGGCGGGCTTTGAATCAGGCGGCCCGAGAATTGCTGCTGGCGCAAGCGTCCGACTGGGCCTTCATCATGAAGACGGGAACGATGGTGGAGTACGCCACAAGGCGCGTCATCGAACATCTGCGCCGGTTCAACGATCTCGCCACCGCCATCGACGAAAAGCGTCTCGATGACCGGGCGGTGATGCGTTACGAGAAAGCTTGGCCGATCTTTCCCGCGATCGACTACAGGGTTTTCTCAAGCTCTCTTCACTGACGTCAAATCTCCGCGCCGCAGGATGGCGGATAATGGAGAGCTGTGAGCGTTCAACCGCCCCCTCGAAGACCCCCGGTTCTGCCCGGATCCCAGACCACCATCGCGACTCGTGACATTGTTCCGCTGCTGGTCGCGCGGAACGTGCTGACCGCCGAACAGGCGGAGAAGGTACAGAAGCTCGCGCGTCTCGAGAAGCTTCCGTCCGATGAAGCGATCATCAAACTGGGGATCCTGACCGAAGTCCCTCTGACTCAGGCGCTGGCCCAGGCCGCCGGCCTGCGTTTCCAGCGCCTCAATCCGCTCGACCTCGATCTTGAAGTCGTGACCAGTGCCTTACCCGCGGGCTTTGCGCGGAAGAACGGCATCGTGGCCATCGGCCAGAGCAACGGCAAGATCGTGATTGCGATCCACGATCCCTTCGCGCCTTTTCCCGAGGAAGACATCCGCCGCGTCACGGGCCTTGATATCGAAAAGGTCGTGGCGCCGCGGAGCGACATCGATGCGATCTCGCGTTCGTTCTATGACCTCAAGACGTCGCTGAAGACCGCGGAGGCTCAGCTTCGCCAGGGTCGCATTCAGTCCGTTGACATCTCCAACCAGGAGTTCCTCTCGTCAAGCAATGAGGACCTCGATCCCGCGGCGGCGCCTGTCGTCAAAGCGCTCGACCAAATCCTGTCCTACGCTTTTGAACAACGCGCGTCGGACATTCACTTCGAGCCCAAGCGCGAGCTCACCCTTGTCCGCCTGCGCATTGACGGCATCCTCCACGACGTCCACGTCATTCCGAAGATTGTTTATCAAGCCGTGGTTTCGCGCGTGAAGCTTCTGTCCGGCATGAACCTCGCCGAAAAGCGCCGTCCTCAGGACGGCCGCATCAAGCGCGAGGAGAAGGGGCGCGAAGTCGAGCTGCGCGTATCCACCATGCCCACGGCCTTTGGAGAGAAGGCTGTTCTTCGTATCTTCGATCCCGACATTCTGATGAAGGGCATCGAAGAACTGGGCTTTGCGGGAACCGAGTTCCAGAAAGTGCTGTCCTTCGTCGAGAGACCCAATGGCATCGTTCTGGTGACCGGTCCCACGGGCAGCGGCAAGACGACCACGCTCTATTCGCTGCTGCGCCATCTCTCGAAGCCTGAGGTCAACATCGTCACCATCGAAGATCCGGTGGAAATGGTGATTGAGGATTTCAACCAGGTTTCCGTCCGACCGCAGATTGATGTGACGTTCGCGGCAGCCCTGCGCACCGTGTTGCGTCAGGATCCGGACATCGTGATGGTCGGCGAAATCCGTGACTCGGAGACGGCCGACCACGCGGTTCAGGCGGCGTTGACCGGCC
>JBDTQB010000207.1:0-7892 GCA_039932395.1 Vicinamibacteria bacterium
CATGAATTGCCGGGCTGCCCGGTGGTTGTGGGCCGAGACAAAGTGGCCGCGGGCCAGTTGCTTGAACAACGCTTCGGCAAGCGCATCATCATTGTCGATTCCGGTTTTCAGCACCTGCGTCTGTTCCGCGACATCGACATCGTCTGCGTCAGCGAGAAGGATCTCGGGGCCCGCGTGCTCCCCTCCGGCATGTTGAGAGAGACACCGCGCGCGCTCCGGGCGGCGGCCATGATCTTTACCGACCGCGACTCCGACGGCCCCAGGGTCGCGAGATTGCGCGAGCAACGCCCTGACGACGTGTTCTCTCTGGCGCGCGCCGACTTCGGGTTCTTTCCGATCGAAGGCACGGGCGACGAAATCGACGCACCCGCGCGCGCCTTTGTGTTTTGCGGCATCGGCGCGCCTGACCGGTTCATCCAGGACGTCAAAGCTCGCCAAGTCGAGGTAGTGGGGCAACGATTCTTCCGCGACCACCATTTTTTCTCCGAGCAGGAACTGCGTGACGTCGCTGAAGGCGCCCAGCGAGCGGGCGCATCCGCGGTGGTGACGACCGCGAAGGACGCGGTCCGCATTCAGGCTTGGCCAGGAAGTCTTCCCCTTTTGGTGCTGGCCGCGCGTCTCGACATAGAGAACCTGCCAAAGGTCCTGAAACGGATCGATCGGATGATCCTGGCCCGGATCAAGGCGGGGACGTCGTGAACCGGCCATGGCGCTTCCGGCTCGAATCCTTCGCCCTCGCTTCGTTCAAAGTTCTGGCGCGACTGATTCCTCGCACGCCGTTCATCCGCCTGGGCCGCGCGCTCGGAGGACTGGTCGCGACGATCGATCGCAAGCATCTCGACATCGCCAAGGGAAATCTGCGTCAGAGTTTTCCGTCCTGGACGGAAGCGGACGTCGATCGCACCGCGCGCGGGGTTTGGATCCACTTCGGCGGGGTGATGTTCGATCTGGTCCGTATTCTGGCCAAGGGACCGGGAGTGGTGGATCCGCTCGCCACCATCGAAGGCGGTGAGCACGCTCAGCGGGCGCATGCATCGCCGCATGGAGTCGTTCTGATCACCGGACACTTCGGCAATTGGGAAACCCACGGCATCGTTCACGCCAAACACTTCGGATCGATTGGAGTGGTGGCCCGGCCGCTCGACAATCCGACGCTCGATCGCGCGATGACGGCCTTGCGCGAGAGTGCGGGGAACGAAGTCATCGACAAGGAGCACGCGATGATCCGTTCGATGCGGCGGCTCAAGGCGGCCCAGGGCGTCGCGTTCGTGGTCGACCAGAACGTGCAGGAGAAGGAGGGCATTTTCGTCAACTTCTTCGGTCGTCCCGCCTGCACCACGCCCTTCGCGGCGAAACTTGCGATCAAGACCGGCGCCATGGTTCTGCCCTGTCGCGCGGTCATGACGCCGGACTTCAAATACCGTGTGGTCTACGACGAGCCGATTGACCCGAGCACCTTTGGCAAGGGGGACGCCGCGGTTGTGGCCCTCACCCAGGCGATGATGAACACGACCGAGTCGTGGATCCGCGAGAATCCGGACCAGTGGCTCTGGATGCACCGTCGCTGGCACACCAAACCACCCGCAGCCGCAGCGCCGATCGCCACTGAGGCGCACGCATGACCGGGTCGCTTTCTCCCGCTCGCGTGGTGATTCGCGCGCCGAACTGGCTGGGCGACGTGATTCTGTCTTTGCCCGCGGTCAGGGATGTGCGTCGCGCCTTTCCTGGGGCGCGCATCAGTGTGATGGCGCGTCCGTCGGTCGCGGCGTTGTATGAAGCGGTGCCCGAGATCGACGCCGTGATCACCGCCTCCGGGTTCGTTCAGGAGGTTCGTTCGGTTCGTTCGGCTCACTCGCGCTTCGATCTTGCCATTCTCCTGACCAACTCCATGGGGACCGCTCTGGCGGTTGCAGTCGCCGGAGTTCCCGAACGTTGGGGCTACGCGACCGAGGGTCGAAGCGCCTTGCTGACGCGAAGCGCTCCCGTTCCGGCCTCCGTCCGGGGACGTTCCCAGGTGGATTACTATCGCGCGATGCTTGCCGCCATGGGCGTCTCCACGAGCGACGGTCTCGATACCTCCCTCACGCCCCTTCCGGCCTGGAAGGGCGCGGCCCGTGGCCTTCTTGGAGAGGGTCGCATTGTAGGCATCGCCCCGGGTGCGGCGAAGGGCTCGGCCAAGCAGTGGCTTCCGGATCGTTTCGCTGAAACCGCCGACCGCCTGAGCGCTGAACTGGGCGCTCGCGCGGTCCTTGTGGGCGCGCCCGCTGATGGGCCGGCGGCGCAAGCCGTTGCAAGTGCTATGTCCAGCACGCCCATCAATCTCTGCGGCCAGACTGACTTGCGGACGTTCGTCGGCGTGATTTCATGTCTCGACGCTCTAGTGGCCAACGACTCGGGCGCCATGCATCTCGGCGCAGCGCTCGGCATCCCCACGCTCGGCGTCTTCGGGCCTACGATGGCGGACGAGACTCACCCGGTTGGAAAAAAGGCGGTGTATGTCCGTGGCGTCGCCGAATGCTCGCCCTGCAAACACGTCGATTGCCCCATCGACCACCGATGCATGACGTCCGTTTCGTCGTCCGTCGTGGTCGACACTCTTCTTCGCGAGGTGCGTTCATGAGCCGGCCTGCCGTTTTCTTCGACCGCGACGGAACCCTGTCGCATGAGATCGGCTACGTGAACCATGTCTCGCGTTTCCAACCCTTCTCCTTCGCGGCCGATGCGGTCCGCGCGGTCAACGCTGCCAATCGCCTGGCGGTGTTGGTGACGAATCAGGCGGGCGTCGCCCGCGGCTACTTTCCTGAATCGATGATTCATGAAGTCAATGGCGTTCTGAAGGCACGCATCGAGTCGTCAGGCGCGCGCCTCGACGGCATGTACTACTGCCCCCACCATCCGTCGGCGGGCCAGCCGCCCTATCGACAGGATTGCGATTGCCGAAAGCCGCGACCCGGCATGCTCCACAGAGCCGCGAAGGATCTCGACATCGATCTCTCGAAGTCCTGGGTTGTGGGCGATCGTCTGGGCGATCTCGAACTTGCGTGGAACGTGGGCGCGCGCGCCTGCCTGGTGCGCACGGGTTACGGCATCGGAGAAATCGAACACTGGATGCCGGGCTGGAAACGCAGGCCGGATTTCGTCGCCGAGAATGCGCTCGAAGCGGCCTTGCACATCATCGAGTCCGACGAGGCACCATGAAGCCTTCCGCCAAGCCGCGCGCAAATCCACGCGCAAGCCCGAAAATGAAGCGCCTGATCGCGCCGCCCAGCAAGGAACGTTTGCTCGCGGTGGTCGGGGCGTTTCAAGGCCGCCGGATCGCGGTGGTGGCCGACCTCGTCATCGATGAGTTCCTGAACGGACGCGTTGAACGCATCTCGCGTGAAGCTCCGGTCCTCATTCTTCAGTACGAAGGTTCCGACCTGCGGCTTGGCGGCGGCGCGAACGCGGTTCACAACATCAAGACCCTTGGGGGCGAACCGTTTCCCGTCGGTTTCGTGGGCAATGACGCCACGGGCCGCGAGCTGATGACGCTGTTGAAGCGGAAGCGCATCCAGACCATGGGCGTCGGGCGGGCCAAGAACTATGGCACGCCCCGCAAGTCGCGCATTCTCGGAGGCGGCTTTCATTCCACCCGCCAGCAGATCGTCCGTCTGGATCGGACGCAGCCCCTTTCGGCAGCGTCCCAGAGCTGGAGCGAAGGCCACGTCCGCAAGGTGCTGAAGAAGATCGGGCACGTGGATGGGGTGCTCGTCAGTGACTACGGTCTCGGTCTCGTCACTCAGGAAGTTCTGAATCTTTCGACGGCTTTCGCGCGCAAGCACAAGGCGCCCTTGACCGCCGACTCACGTCACGCCCTTCTTGAACTTGCTGGCGTCACCGCGGTCACGCCGAATGAACCGGAGGTCGAAGAGGCTCTCGGCATCACCATCGGACATGATGTCGCCAAACTGGAAAAGGCGGGACGCACGCTTCAGTCGCGGCTGAAAACGCCTTCGGTCCTGGTGACGCGGGGAAGCGACGGGATGTCGCTGTTTGAGGCGGATGCTCCACCCCGGCACATCCCGGTTTTTGGCAGCGATGAAGTGGCCGATGTCACCGGCGCGGGCGACACGGTCATCGCTACGTTCACTCTGGCTCTCGCTGCGGGAGCGTCCGCCTTTGAAGCCGCTCATCTGGCGAACGTGGCCGGCGGACTTGTGGTGATGAAGCGCGGCACCGCCACGGTGTCCGCCCGCGAGCTTAGGGACGCCATCCGCGAAAGTTCGGCGTTCGCATGAGCGCCCCGTTTCGCCGGGCCGCATCCAAAGTCGCCACCCTGGAATCGCTCAAGACGGCTTGCGCCGAGGCGCGCCGCGCGGGCAAGACGGTCGTGCTGGCCAACGGCTGCTTCGATCTGCTTCACGTCGGTCACACTCGCTACTTGCAGGGCGCCCGCGCGGAAGGAGACGTTCTGATTGTGGGCATCAATGCCGACGCTTCGGTGCGCAAACTGAAGGGGGAAGGGCGTCCTCTGCAGAATCAGGATGATCGCGCCCTGCTGGTGGCGGCGCTCCACGTCGTCGACTCTGTCGTGATCTTCCCGGAAGACACCGTCGAGAATCTCCTGCTGACCTTGAAGCCCGACGTCCACTGTAAAGGGACCGACTACACGCCTGAGACTGTTCCGGAGCGCGACATCGTGAAGAGCTACGGCGGGCGCATCGCCATCGTGGGCGATCCGAAGGATCACAACACCAGCACGCTGCTGACGCAGCTTTCGGCGAAATAGCTCATGCGCGTTCTCGTGGTGCGGCTGTCGTCGATCGGCGACGTTGTTCACACGACTCCCATGGTGGCTGCTTTGATCGAAGAGGGGCACGACGTCGCGTGGGCGGTGGAGCCGCCGGCCGCTCCGCTCGTCGCTTCCGTCATGGGTCTGGGACGCACGTTCGTTCTTCCGAAGGCCACGGGCTTCGACTGGAATGACCGCTTCCGCCTCGCCCGCGACTTGCGCGACTGGTCACCGGAAGTGTCGATCGATGCCCAGGGTCTGTGGAAGTCGGCTTTCTGGACCTGGCTCTCGGGCGCGCCCCGCCGGATCGGCTGGGTCGCGGACAACCGTCGCGAGGGCGCTTCGAGCGTGATGCTCACGGAAACCGTGACTTGCTCGCGCGAAGACATCCACATCATTGATCAGCACAACGCCCTTCTGTCGAGTCTCCAGATCTTCGAGCGGGGAACACGAAGCTTTCCATATGTGCTTCCAGATGCTTCGATTGCGGCCGCCGAAGCGGTTCGCGCGGATCTTCCCCACCCGATGGCGTTGATCTCGCCGGGCGGCGGTTGGGAGAACAAGCTCTATCCCGCGAGTCACTGGGGCGAAGTGGCGAGCGGCCTCGCCGCCATGAACCTGGCCCCCGTGATTCTTTGGGGGCCGGGAGAGGAATCGCTGGCGGACGCGGTGGTGGTGGCGTCCCAGGGGATGGCCCGGCGCGCTCCAAAGACGTCCATCCTCGATCTTGCCGCGATGGCGAAGGTGTCCCGGTTGTTCCTCGCCGCCGATACCGGTCCGCTCCACATCGCCGCGGCGATGGGCGCGCCTCTCGTCGCGGTCTTTGGTCCAACCGATCCCGCGCGCAACGGTCCGTGGTCGCCTCAAGACGAAGTGGTGCGCCGAACTCCATCATGCGCGCCCTGCCATAAGCGCAGTTGTCCGATTCATGACGACACGATGAAGAAGATCCCCGTGGTGGATGTTCTGGCCGCGGCCGAACGCCGCCTGGCGAGTTCAAGCGCACGGGAGATCGCGTGAACCTTTCACGCATTCGGGTTCGCTCGGGCTACGTCGCGGGTGCCTTGGCCCTCTTCTTCGCGCAGCCGGACCACGAGTCCCTTGTTGTGGGCGGAATCCTGGCGTTCGTCGGCGAATCGATTCGCATCTGGGCGTCGGGACACATCGAGAAGACGCTGAAGCTCGCGACCGGTGGACCTTACGCCCACACCCGCAATCCTCTCTATGTGGGCAGCGTGCTGATGGCGCTCGGATTGTTGGCGGCCGCCCGGCATCCGATCTCGGTCATCGCCGGTCTCCTCTACCTCGGCGTCTTCTATCCGTACATCATTCGCGAAGAGGCGAAGTTCCTACGCGGTAAGTTCCCGGACGAGTACGGCACATGGGCGAAAGAAGTACCGATCTTCTTCCCTCGTCTGACGCCGGGTGGCCCGAGGCACTCGAAGTTTCAGATGTCGCGCCTTCTCGCCAACCATGAATGGCGCAGCATCATTGGGCTTTGGTTGTTGAGCGCCTTCATGATCTGGCGTCTTCGGTAGCAACCGCCCCTCCGGCCGCGACCAGGCACCCATTTCTTTCGGCATCTTTCCGGCTGAAGGCATTCGTGCTGCAACATTGACCCCGTCATGTTTACGCCAGCTCTCGAACGCATTCTTGTCATTGCCGCACAAGGGGCGCAGGATCGTCGCCATGCGCATCTCACGACCGAGCACGTTCTTCTCGCCATCGCCCATGATCCCGTGGGCCGCCGCATTCTTCACGGCTCGGGTGTCGATGTGGACCAGCTCGTCAAAGGCCTGACGACCTACGTCGACGAGCAGATTGACCGCGTTCCTGACGGCTCCAAGAAGGCTCCTCAGCAGACCATCGGATTCCGTCGTCTTCTTCAGTCGGCCGTCCTTCATGTGCAGAGTGCCGGCAAGAACGAAGCGGATGTGGGCGATGTTCTGGCCGCCTTGATGCAGCAGCCGAAGTCGTTCGCCGCAGAGAGCCTGGCGTCGCAGGGCATCACGCGCCTTGACGTCTTGAACTACATCTCGCACGGAGTTTCCAAGCGGCCGGATAGCCTTCCACCTGGGCCAGCACCCGCGGGCGAGGGCGACGAGGGTCCGGCGGGGACTCGCGATCCTCTTGAAAACTACGCTCCCTCTTTGACCGAGCGGGCGAAACAGGGCTTGCTCGATCCCTTGATTGGTCGCGACAAGGAAGTCCGCCGCGTTCTGGAAATCCTCTGCAGGCGCCGAAAGAACAACCCAGTTCTGGTCGGTGATCCCGGTGTTGGAAAGACCGCCATCGTTGAGGGTCTGGCGCAGGCGCTGCTGCGGGATGACGCGCCGGAGTTCCTGAAGGGTGCTGAGATCTTCTCGCTCGACACCGGAGCGATGCTCGCCGGGACCCGCTATCGCGGTGACTTCGAAGAACGCTTCAAGCAGGTGATCGCGGCGATGCGGAGTCGCCCCAAGCCCATTCTGTTCATCGACGAGATCCACACGATGGTCGGCGCGGGTGCGACCAGCGGGGGTACGCTCGATCTCTCCAACATGGTGAAGCCGATTCTTCAGGAAGGCGACATCCGCATCATCGGCGCCACCACGCATGATGAGTTCAAGGTCATTGAGAAGAACCAGGCTCTCTTTCGTCGCCTGCAGAAGGTGGTGGTTGATGAACCTTCCATGGCCGACACCGTTCAGATTCTCTTCGGCTTGAAGGAGCGCCTCGAAAAGCATCACGAGGTTTCAATCGGCGAAGACGCCATCGATGGCGCGGCTCGTCTCGCTTCGCGTCATATGCGCGAGTATCGCCTCCCTGACAGCGCTCTGGATCTCCTCGACGAGGCGGGCGCGTCGCTTCGTCTCGACAAGGTGGATCCGCGGAACGTCGATCTGCCTTTGATCGAACGCGTGGTCGCTCGGGTGGCCCGTATTCCCGAAAAGCAGGCTTCCCTTTCAGATAAGGAACGTCTCCGCGTGCTGGAAGAGTCGCTGAACCGCGTGGTCTTTCATCAAGAGCCGGCGGTCAAGCTGGTGTCGCAGGCGATCAAGCGTTCGCGCGCGGGCCTGGGTCCGGCCGATCGTCCGGTTGGCTGTTTCCTCTTCACCGGCCCCACGGGTGTCGGCAAGAC
>JBDTQB010000208.1:0-7874 GCA_039932395.1 Vicinamibacteria bacterium
AACGGTGCATGTATTGATCGTAAGGAAGAATGGCCTGGGTCTGCGCGTCGAAGAAGTTGTTGTACCAGACGCCAAGCAAACCGAGGATGGCGGGTAAATTTTTCTCGATCGGCGCACTGCGGAAATGCTCGTCCATGGCGAAGGCGCCATCGAGCATCGCCTCGAAGTTGTCGGGCCCGATGTAGACCATGATGGGAAGGCCAATGGCCGACCACAGCGAATAGCGACCACCAACCCAGTCCCAAAACTCGAACATGTTCTTTGTGTCGATGCCGAACTTCGACACTTCCGTGGCGTTCGTCGAGAGCGCGACGAAGTGCTTGGCCACCGCACTCTCGTCGCCCGCCGACTTGAGGAACCAGTCGCGCGCTGAGTGGGCGTTGGTAATGGTCTCCTGAGTCGTGAATGTCTTCGACGCGATGATGAAAAGCGTCGTCTCCGGACGCAGATCCTTCAGCGTTTCGACGACGTGGGTGCCGTCGATATTGGAAACGAAATGGACGTGGAGCCCGGGCTTGCCGTAGGGCTTGAGGGCTTCGGTCGCCATCACTGGCCCAAGGTCGGAGCCGCCGATGCCAATGTTCACGACGTCGGTGATCGCCATGCCCGTATAGCCGGTCCAGGTGCCGTGACGCACCGCATCGCTGAACTCGCGCATCTGTTTCAGCACGCGATTTACATCGGGCATCACATCTTTGCCGTCAACCAGAATGGGACGGTTCGAGCGATTGCGCAGCGCTATGTGAAGGACCGCGCGATCCTCGGTGATGTTGATCCGATCACCGTTGAACAGACGCTCAGTCCACTCTTTTAGCTTCACTTCCTTCGCGAGCTCGATGAGAAGCCGCATCGTCTCGTCGTTGACCCGGTTCTTCGAAAAGTCGACCAGGATGTCTTCGAACTTCAGCGACAGTTTGGCGAAACGCTGCGGATCGTCCGCGAACATCCGCCGCATCGAGTGGGAGCCGACACTTTGGTGGTGCGCCCCAAGGGCTTTCCACGCGTCGGTGCTGGTCACGGGCGGCATCTTTGGTGTCACTCCAGTCTGGGAAGGTGATGATGCCGCGTTCCAACCCCGAACGCGGCCTCGCCGGTCGGTTATTTAAGCGGCGACTGTCTTGAGCTTGTCCGCGAGCATCTGTTCGAGTGCGACGAGGGCCTTCGAGAAGCCTTCGATTCCCTCGGCCAGCTTGTCGTTCGCCATGCGGTCTTTCTCATGCATCGCGCGGAACGTCGGCTCGTCGACCGGGGTCTTCGGAATGTCCATCGAGGCCGCGTGCGCAGGATCGAGTTTGCGGACGAGCGTTCCTTCCTGAGTCTGAAGTTCGGCCAGAAGGTTCGGCGCGATGGTCAGAAGATCGCAACCGGCGAGTTCGGTGATTTCGCCAAGGTTGCGGAACGACGCGCCCATGACTTCGGTCTTGTAGCCGTGCTTCTTGTAGTAGTTGTAGATGGTCGTGACCGACAGAACGCCCGGATCCTCGGCGGCCGGATAGCTGTCCTTGCCCGTGTCTTTCTTGTACCAATCAAGGATGCGGCCCACGAAAGGCGAAATCAGCATGACGCCGGCTTCCGCGCAGGCGATCGCCTGATGCACGCCGAAGAGCAGCGTCAGGTTGCAATGGATCCCTTCTTTTTCGAGGGTCTCCGCAGCCTTGATGCCTTCCCAGGTCGCGGCCAGTTTGATCAGGACACGCTCGCGGCCAACGCCCGCAGCTTCGTACTGCGAGATCAGGTAACGCGCCTTGTCGATGCTCTTGCCGGTGTCGTAGGACAGACGCGCATCAACTTCGGTGGAGACCCGGCCCGGAACAATCTCAAGGATCCGAAGGCCGAACTCAACAGAGAGCCGGTCGATCGCGAGGCCCACCACCGATTCAACCGCCGCACCTTCACCCGCCTGCTTTTTCGCCCACACCAAGGCACCTTCAACGACATCAGCGTATTCCGGCATCTTCGCGGCGGCGGTGATCAGCGACGGGTTAGTGGTCGCATCACGCGGGGTGAACTTCTTGATTGATTTGATGTCTCCGGTGTCGGACACCACGACGGTCATGGACTTCAACTGATCAAGCAGACTGGACATTCGATTTTTCCTCCGCAATGGGATCGTCGGTTCGAGACGTCCCTGCCCTTGATTCAGCGGGCAGCATAACAGCCGCTCCACCAAGCTTTCCGTCGAATCGCAATGCTACTCATGAACGCTCCAAACGTGCGAAAAAATATCTAGATTCCCGTCACGCGCGCTCTCGCGAATTGAATCCTTGACACAACCGCACGTCTTGCCTATCGTTCCGCAGCTTCGACCCAGAGGTTGGATCACGATCGCGCGGCGACGCGGGTGCGATCGGATCGGGATGAGGCGAGCGTCGGTCGGTTGGCTGGAGGTTTTGTGAAGTCATTTCATGGGTCGGGTTGGGCTGCCGCGGCACTGATCGCCTTGTGCTCTGCCGGCGTGGCGTTCGCTCAGGGCGACAAAGACGCGGCGAAGGACGCGGCGAAAGAAACACCCTCGATCGTCTCGGCGTTTCCGCTCAAGTTCACGGCGTCTCTGACTGTGCGTCAGGACTTCACGGACATACAGGACACGAATGACCTCCTGATCGGCGACGACAGGATCGACGGGCTTCGCACCCGCGTCCGCTTCGGCATCGAGTCCACTAAGGCCGATTCGATCGTGGGCGGCGGCCTTCGCTTCAGCACGGGCGAAGCCCCCAACCCCGCTTCACCCTTCGTCAGGTTCGGCGACGCACTGAGGCCCTCGGTCTTCAACATCGACCGGTTCTTCCTCACCGTGAAACCGTTCAAGGATCGGGATCGTGTGGTCTTCACCGCGGGCAAGATGCCTCTCACCCTGTATCGGCCAGGCGCGGGAACATGGCGAAGCGAGTTGCTGTGGGACGACGATGTCAGCCCGGCGGGAGTGTCCCTGCAGACGCGTCTCTATAAGAGTTCGTCGGAGACCCGCAAGGTCCGCCTTGACAATGAAGTGCTCTACCTCGTGTTTGAGGATGTGACGAACAGTCGATTCGCGGGACTCACCGGGACCGCCTTCATGGCGGGTGACCAATTGAAGCTCATGGTTCCACATCTTGAACTGGCGGGCGGGTATTTCCACTACTCGAATCTGAACGTGGGTCTGCGCGCACCGAACTTCACGCCGGGCGAAGGCGCGTTCGTGCTGCCCGGGACGGCCCCCCTTCTCTTCGGCTCCGGACTTCAGCACACGAACAACGTCATCAACTACGGGCCCGGGGCGGATGGATTCGTTGAAGACGACTTCAAGATCGTAAACGCCGCCGCGACCCTTAAATTCCACGTCTTCGGAAACCACTTTGGAAAGCCGGAAGTCTTCCTTGCAGGCGACTTCTCGCACAACTCCTCAGTGCGGGTCGACAAACGCGGGTACGGAGTCACGATGGGTCTGACCGGCGGCGGATGGGCGGGTGGCACCCATCCCTACACACTTCACGGAACCTGGCGCAACGTCGACGCGGACGCCGCCCTCGCAACCTTCGCGGACTCGGACCTTGGCGCGGGGACGTCGTACAAGGGGTTCGAAGTCGGGGCCAACTACCGAGTGGCCAAGAACCTGCTGGGACTCGTCCAGTACTTCAACTTCAAGGGATTTCCCCGCAAGGATGAACGGGTCCACCGTCTCTTCCTCGACCTCATCTGGGATTTCTAAGAGCAGGGATCATGTTTATTAAGAGAGTCGATTTTGGCATCGGGGGCTATTTGGCCCTGGCCGTTCTCCTTCCGCTTCAGGGTTGCGGCAAGGAAGGGAATCTCACCGAGCGGCTGGCCACCGTCGACGAGCGTGATCTTTCCGGCATCGCGGGACCTCGGTCAGGGCAGGCAACCGCCGCAGCGCGCGTTCCTCGTTCCGTCTATGGAACCGCCCGCACTTTAGACGCGCTGGCATTCCCGGGACTAAACGACGATGAACGGAAGGCCATCGAGAATTCGCTCACCTTTTTCGTCACCGAACATACCCCCGACGAAGGGGTCGGCCCGATCTTCAACCAGAATCGCTGCCTCGGCTGCCACCTCAACTCGCAGGACATCCCCGCAAGCACCGGTTTCCTGACCGTGGCAACCCCTGCCTCGCGCGCGGGTCGCATGGGTCCCACCGACTACACCGCGATCACCACCGGAAATCCGCCGCCCACCGCCGCCTTCACACTCTTCGGCGACTACTCTCCCGCGAGTGGCGGGTTCGACCCCCTCTCCGTCTTCGGCGGGCCGATTCAACACATCCGCTCCAATAACGGATGTCTCGCCGACATCGTTCCGCCCGAGCAGATCGATCCCAACCTTCAAGGCGGGATTGATCCGGTCACCGGCACATCGCAACTCGGATTCCGTCGCGCCCAGGGAGAACGCGCGGCACCGCCGTACATCGGACGCGGACTCATCGAGGCGATCTACGCGGGCGATATCGCTGCGAACGACGATCCAAACGACGCCGTCAATACGTTCTCGTCGCTCCTTCCGACCTCCGGCCCCGAATGCCTCGGCGACTGCATCTCGGGGAGGCACAATGAAAACAGCGCGGGCGGGGCCTTCATCGGCGGAGATCCCGTGGTTCGGGTTTCACGATTCGGACTGCGCGCCGGTGGCCCCACACTGATGCAGTTCATGGTCGGGGGTAGCCAAGGCGAACTTGGGATGACAAGTCCCTTCTCGCCCATCGAACAGAATAACAACCAGAACGTGGGCCGCGACTGCGACAAGGCACCGGATCCTGAGTTGAAAGCGGAGGACCTCATCGGTCTGCGTAATCTCATCCGGATGATTTCCCTTCCCGATGTCGACCCCCGCCTGCTCGAGAGCCCTGCCACCTCTCCAGGCGCTGCCGATATCCAAGCGGGCGCCGAGCTCTTTGGCGTCGATCTCGCGGCCTTCCGCAGCCGCATGCTCGCGGGCGCTACGCCTGTCGGCACCGGTCCTGATGCGGAAAAGGGGATCGCACCGGATCGGAAACTCAACTGTGTCGGCTGCCACTTCCCCATCATGACGACGGGCACATCGCCGTCTCTCGTCGGGGCGCGGCATCTCTCGAACAAATACTTCCCGATCTTCTCCGACCTCCTCCTTCACGACATGGGGCAGGTGAAGCAAGGACGCAACGACACCGTCCCGCCCAAGGCGTCGCAGGAACTCAACCGCAATCTCGCCGACTTTGCTCTCCCAGGACAAGGTGTGGCCTCCGGGAAGGAATGGCGCACTCCGCCGCTCATGGGACTTGGCCGTATCGGACCTCCCTTCCTTCATGATTCGCGCGTCTTCCTCAATCCGGCTCAGCCTGCGCGGACGGTGGCGTCGGATTCGGATCGCACGAACTACCCACTTGTGATCACCGACGCCGATACGGCATTGAACGCGGCCATCGAGCTCCACGATCTACCAGATCCCTCGGCGGGTTGTCCTCAGGCCGGCGCGCTGCCAAACGACGTTTGCCCCGCGATTGGCGAGACCGGCGGCTTTAGAAGCGAGGCGCGGTTGTCGATGCAAAAGTGGCGTCGCCTCTCACCACGTCAGCAGCAGCAGGTCATTCTGTTCTTGAAGGCGCTCTAGCTCCCACGGTCTAGCTCAACCGGAGAAGGTTCAACGACCCAACCTCCGGCGGACGTGCGGATTTTTGTTTGGAGTCCGAAGTATTCTTCTATACAGTTGCCTCACATTCGGTTGATGGAGGCACGACGTGAAGGTTTTTAGAGTCAAAAACATTGCGCCCTGGGTTCTGGCGTTGGGCGTTGTGGTCGTCGCGTCGTCGGCCCAGGCAGGTGGCGCGGACGACCCTCAGGCGAGCCCCACGCCTTCCCCGAGTCCGACGGCCGAAGCGCCAAAGCCTCCTCCGTCGACCACGGTCGTGATGACCTCAAGTATCCCGATTCGCTTTTTCGCGAACGTCTATCTGCGCGAAGACTTCACCCGGCTCGAAGACAAGGCCGACCTTCTACTCGCCGGCAACAACAACGACGGGCTGCTCACCCGACTGCGTTTCGGCATGGAGTTCAAGGACACGACTTCAACGATCAGCGGCGGCATCCGCATCAGCGCGGGGGAGGCGCCGAATCCCGCTTCTCCTTTTGTGCGGCTCGGTGACGGCTTCAGGCCCGTAACTTTCGGGCTCGACCAGTTTTACGTCGATATCCGGCCGTTCAAGAACAAGGAGCGGGTGCACGCATTGTTTGGCAAGATGACTCAGCCTTTCTGGCGCGGCGACAAGGGGGTGCTGCGCACCGAGATGACCTGGGACGACGACATCTCTCCAGTCGGAGCCGTGCTTCAAACGGGCCTGTATAAGAAAGAGCATGACGGCAAACCGACGGTGACGCTTGAGAACACTGCGGGCTATTTCATCGTTGAATGGTTCAGACAGGCTCGTTTCTCCGGACTCGTGGGCGATACCTCTCTGTGGTCCGACCAGCTCAAGCTCAAAGTGAAGAACGTGACCCTGGCCGGCGCCTACTCCCATTGGCAGAACTTGAATTCCGGGGCACGCGCGCCAAGCTTCGTTCCTGGCCAAAGCGCCTCTCTTCTCCCTGGTCAGGCGGCGTTCCTGGTGCGCGGTGGCTTCCAAATGACCAACGCCTTGGTCGATGTCGGGTCCGGCGTCGAAATATTCCGCGACAACGAGTTCGATATTTTCGAGGCGACCGGACAAGGAGTGTTGCCGGTCAAGCTTCCCTTCCTGGGCAAGACGGATGTGGTGCTGCTCGGCCACTACGCGCACAATTTCTCGGTGAATTCGGAAACTGACGGCATCGGCATCAGCCTTGGCCTGGTGGGCGGTGACGCGAAGCGTAAGTTAAAGCCATTCAGCCTGCACGGAACGTGGAGGCGCGTGGAGGCAGACGCCGCGGTGGCCGCCTTCGCCGACTCCGATCTCGGCGGCGGAACCGACGTCCAAGGATTCGAGCTCACGGGCGACTATCGGATTCACAAGAACCTTTCCCTGACGGCTTCGCACTTCCACTTCGAAGGAGCCCCCTTGCGCAGCACCACCGTAAGGCGCACCTTCCTCGCGATGATCTGGGACTTCTAAGAATGTTGATGCCATCTTCCCCTCTCCATTCACCGTCCCATCCAACGAGCACTGAAATGCACATCGCCCTGACCGCACCGTCGAGCCTCGCTCGTATCACCCGGTGGCGCAACCGAGTCTTTTCGCTCTGCGCCATCCTGCTCAGCGGCCTCACCGCCTGCAGCCAGAAAGGCAGCATCACCGACACGATCCCCGTGTTGACCGATCGCGACCTGTCCGCGATCGCGGGCGCCACCGATAACGCCCAGCGTCGGCCGGTGGACCGAGTTCCGCGTGCTCAATTCGCCGAGGTGGGACCCGCGCCACTCAAGGCCAGCGATATCCCCGCCTTCGGGTATCCGAACCTGAACGCCGACGAACAGGAGTCGTTGATGGAAGGGATGACGTTCTTCACCACCGAGCACACGGCCGCCGAGGGCCTTGGTCCGGTGAACAACCAGAAGCGCTGCATGGGATGCCACCTCAGCGCGGATGAAGCGGTCCCCGGCGTGCTCCAGGTTTCCTCGCACATCGCGCGAGCGGCGCGCTCCAGCCCAACGAATTTCCGCTATACCTCGTTTGACCCGACGACGGGCGGAGGCCGAGCCGCCGACAATCTCGACGCGCTGACCAACACCGGAAAGACGGCGGCATTCAGTGTCTTCGGCGACTTCTCACCTTCAGGGGGGACCTTCGAACCGCTCTTGAACTTCGGCGGATTCGTCCAGCACACCCGTCCCTCGGTGGGAGTCTGTCGTCCGGATCCGATTCTTCCCGTTGAGGTCGACCCCGTTCTACGCGGCGGCATCGACCCCGCGACCGGCTTGTCCCCCATTGGACT
>JBDTQB010000209.1:0-7817 GCA_039932395.1 Vicinamibacteria bacterium
TGACCGTGTCATTGGTATGACCCGGTGCGACGAGAGGCATGGGGATGTACTTCGGGTCCATTGGTACAACGGCCAAGGGTGGCACAACAGACAGCGGCGGCGTGCCCGCGGAGGTGTGGCTGCTAGCCATGATGCGGCTCTGCCTCCTTGGAGGAACCCGCGGGCGATTCCCCAGCGGGTGCAAGCGAGGGATGCGGATTTCTCACCGAAGCGAGGTAGCTCGTGCGCGGACGCGTGTTGAGTTCGTGGAGAAGGTTGTAGTCACGCGGACTGGCCTTCTTCTTCGAAACGGCGGAATCAGGCTTGTTGAGATCGCCGAAGACGATCGCCTGGGTCGGGCAAACCTGCTGGCAGGCGGTCTTGATCTCGCCTTCGCGAATATCGCGGCCTTCATTCTTCGCGTTGATGCGGGCTTCGTTGACGCGCTGGACGCAGTACGTGCACTTCTCCATGACGCCGCGGCTGCGGACGGTGACGTCGGGATTCTTCTGAAGCTTGAGGCTCTCGGTGTCCCAGTCGGAGTAGAGGAAGAAGTTGAAACGGCGGACCTTGTACGCGCAGTTGTTGGAGCAATAGCGCGTTCCAACGCAGCGGTTGTAGACCATGTCGTTGAGGCCTTCGTCGCTGTGGGTGGTGGCGGCGACGGGGCAGACGACTTCGCAACTTGCGTTCTCGCACTGCATGCAAGGCACGGGCTGATGGTGAACCGCGGGCGCTTCGCTTTCGCCTTCATAGTAACGGTCGATGCGCAGCCACTGCATTTCACGGCCACGCATGATCGAGTCTTTGCCGACGACTGCGATGTTGTTCTCGCTCTGGCACGCGGTGATGCACGCGTTGCAGCCGATGCAGGCGGAGAGGTCGATGGACATGCCCCACTTGTTCCCGTTGTACGGATGCTCGGGATACATCGAAACCTGCGGACCCTGTTCCGACTCGTGCTTCGCGAACTCTGGATTTGCCTTGAAGTTTGCGTAGCTGGTCGTGCGAAGAAGGCCGCGATCGGAGGCGTCTTCCATCTTCCAGTGATCCTGGGTGCAGCCGATGGCGTAGCGCGTTCCTTCTTTGACGACGGTGGCGCCTGCACGCAACCAAGGAGAAGCCGCCAGGCGAAGAGGCTGAACGTCAACCCCAACGTCTTTGCCAACCCGGCCGGAACGCTTGAGGCCGGCGCCCAGGTAAACCGTGATCGTATCGTCGGGGTGACCGGGAACGACCCACGCGGGCATGGAAACCTGCGCCGCGCCAACCTTCAGAGTGATGCGATCGACCCAGGTGCCGCGCGCCGAACCCTCGGGCTCGGGAATCGAAAGACGCTTCGCGGTCTTGGGCGAAACGAGCGCGGCGTTGTCCCACGTGATCTTGGTGAGAGGTTTCGGAAGCTCCTGCATCCAGCCATTGTTGGCGTAGCGGCCGTCGAGAACGTTCGGATCGAGGCGGAACGCAACATCGAGATCGCCCTGATTTGAGGCGGCTTTGGTGGACATCCACGCGCCGCCGACCGACTTGACCGCGACCGGCGCGAAGGCCGACGCGGGCAACAAACCATCATGGACGATCTTGCGCCACGACTTCTCGAAATTCGCGGTCGCGGGAACCCGCGCCTTCCAGGCGGCCTGGACGACTTGATAGCCGGTGGATGCCGTATCGCCCAGCAGCGCGGTCACGACTTCAATGGCGCTCTTGCCATCGTACAAGGGTGCGATGAGGGGCTGCTGAACGGACAGCGTGCCGTCGAACGCGCGGGAGTCGCCCCAGGCTTCGAGAGGATGCGCTTCCGCAATCTGCCAGTGAGTGAATTCAGAGGTCTCGTCATCGTACATGCCGAGACGAACCCGCAGAGCGACCTTGCTCTGATCCTTCATGGCCGCGGCGAAACCGCTGTCGGGGGTGGCGGTGGCCACCGGATTTCCGCCCAGGATGAAGAGCGCATCAACCTTGCCGGCAGCCATGTCGGCGGACAGCGCTTCGATGGAATTCTCGGCGGACGGAGGATTGATTTCGACTGGCTCCGTCATGGTGACGGTGGTGCCGATGCTGCCGAGCTTCTCGTTGATGGCGTAGGCCAGCGCGTGAACGAACGCCGGCTGTGATTCGCCAGCCAGAACCAAGGTCTGGGTCGGACGCGCCTTTGCGTCTTCAATCATCGCGGCCACGATGGACTTGGCCATGGCGGATGCGGGAAGCGCGCCCTTCTCGACGTTGACCCCCACTGCGGAGGCGAGCTCACGCGCGATGCCTTCGACTTCGGCCGAGCGAACCGCCATCCGATGATCGGCGGAGCCTCCCGTGATCGAGACCGAACTCTCGGCCACGTACAGGCGGTTCATTTCCTTGTCGGCGACCGTGTCGAAGGAACGGCGTGTGGCGAAGGCGCGGGCGTTCGCGACCTTGTCTCCACCGATGCCCAGGAAGTCAGCGTCGAGGGAGATGATCACGTCGGCCGCGGCGAAGTTGTAGACGGGCTGAAGCGGACGACCAAACGCAGCAACCGCTCCGTCCATCGCGTTACGGCGCGCGATCGGATCATGAACGTGCCACTTCGCGCTCGGATACTGCTTCAGCAGCTCGTTGATCTGCGCGCCGAGGGTGGGCGAGATCACGGTCGGGGTCAAAAGGCGAAGCCCTTCGCCCTTGATCGCCTTCTGCGCATCCATGACGGGGCGGATAGCGGCGACGAAGTCGGACCAGCTGCGGATTTCTGTGCGGTAGGCGACGTCCTTGGCACGATCAGGATCGTAGAGATTGAGGATCTCGGCCTGGGCAAAATGGTCGGTGGCGCCGAGGCTGGCCGGGTGCTCGGGATTACCTTCGATCTTCGTGGGCCGGCCCATGTGGCTCTCGACCAGCACGCCCTGAGCGGCGCCGTCCGTCGAAAGAACGGTGGCGAAGAACACGGGACGACCCGGAATGAAGACCTCGGGGGCCTTCACGTAAGGAACAATGGCCTCGGCAGGCTGGCGCGTGCAGGCGGAAGACAATCCGGCGAGGGCCACGGAGGCGCCCATCAACTGCAAGAACTGACGACGCCCTTCAGGATCGGTGAACTCGGATGCCTTTTCGGGAAACTCGCGATGGAGCCACGACTTGACATCTTCCGCGCTGGAAAGCTCTTCCAGGCTGCGCCAGAGCTTGGGCTTCGCGTTGGAGAGGCCCTTGGAGACGCGGGTCACTTGCGAAATCGGGATATGAACGTCGCTCATGAGTTCCGTTCTTGGCCTAGCGATGACAGGTGGAGCAGGAAACGCGGGGATTCGCGTGATACTCGGCTCGCAGCTGCTTGCCCACTTCGAGCTGATTCGCCGGAGGATTCCACACGGGCGCGTAAACCTCGGACTTGGGACGGAGGAACTGCTCAGGATTCTTGTGGCAGGCCAGACACCACTGCATTTGCAGCGACTGAGCCTGATAGACGACAGGCATCTCGCCCACCTGTCCGTGGCAGGTGGTGCAACCCACGCCCTTGTTGACGTGGGCGGAATGATTGAAATAGGCGAAGTCGGGAAGATCGTTGACCTTGCGCCACTCAATCGACTTGCCGGTGCGGTAGCTCTCGCGCACGGGTTCAAGCATCGGCGCCTGCGTCCAGATCTGCGAGTGGCAGTTCATGCACGTCTGGGTGGGTGGAACGGAGGCGGTGGCAGACGTCTCGACGGAGGTATGGCAATACCGGCAGTCGATGCCGAGCCCGGTCGTGTGGTGGTTGTGCGAAAACGGAACGGGCTGATCGTAAGGCGTTCCCTGGCCGGTGGCGTAGCCTGATCGGGCCAGAATAAACAACGCCAAAAGGACCGTTCCGCCCACACTCGCTCCGGCGGCGATGCTCGCTTGCGAAAGTCCGTTGGCCTGCTTTGGAAAGAGTTGCGGCATGGCGTTGGTGCGGGGATTCTATGTTTCGGATGAGCGGCCAATCAAGCGCCTTCAACTTTTTGGCTCGTAAACTCCGCGCCGACTTCACTGAAACGGAGTGCGACAATCCGCCGCACCGTCCTTCTCGAACTCGCAAAAGAACGAGCCCATGATCGACCCTTCGAAAAAAGACCGGATGCACCCGCGCAATCGCTTCCGCGCGGGCTACGACTTCGCGCAACTCATCAAGGGCACGCCCGCGCTGGCTGATTTCGTCATGCCCAACGCCTATGGCCACGAATCGATCAACTATTCCGATCCGGAGGCGGTGAAGACTCTGAACCGGGCGCTGCTTCGCGACGCCTACGGCCTGAGCAAGTGGGACGTGCCCGCGGGCTACCTCTGTCCGCCGATTCCCGGGCGCAGCGACTACGTCCACTACGTGGCCGACGTGTTGAGCGGCGGCCGGGCGGATGCGATCCCCCGCGGCCCCTCAACGCGCGTGCTCGATATCGGCATGGGCGCCAACTGTATTTATCCGCTGATCGGCGCACGGGAATACGGCTGGCGCTTTGTGGGGACCGAGATCGATCGCGACGCGGTCGCCTGGGCACAGAAGATGGTGGCGGCAAATCCGTCGGTGAACGGGCTGATCGAATGCCGCTTTCAATCCGCGCGGCGCGAATGCTTCAGCGGGGTGGTGAAAGACGGAGAAGTGTTCGATCTCGCCATCTGCAATCCCCCGTTCCACGGCTCAGCCGCGGAAGCAGCGGAAGGCAGCGCGCGCAAGCGACGCAATCTGACCCGCGGGCGCTCGAAAGCCTCAGCGCCATCGTTGAACTTCGGTGGACAGTCCGGCGAGCTTTGGTGTCCGGGCGGCGAGCTTGGTTTCGTGATGCGAATGATTCATCAAAGCGTGGCGTACGGTGACCGCATCGGCTGGTTCACGACGCTCGTCTCGAAAGGCGTCCACCTGCCTCGTCTTCATGAAGTCCTGAACGAAGTGAATCCCACGGAGGTGCGCACGGTCGACATGGCGCAGGGACAAAAACAGAGCCGGCTGCTCGCGTGGACGTTCGCGAGATCGACACCTATCAGGGCTTCAACGAAACCAGCGCGATCATAAGATTAAAGAAGCCGCCAAAGACCAGGGGCGAGACAAGGCCGAGAATCGCCGCATCGGGATCGCGGGGCTTGAGCCAAAGGTAGAGGCCGATGCCGATGCCAATCGCGACCACATCGATCGCGATCATCAGGGCAATGCGGGGTTTCGAGATGCGGCGCGGCGCTTGGGGTGGAGTCATGTGGGCGGATTATCAACCCAATCCTGTGATCGCTTGATAGACTTTCGAGCGCTTCGTATCAGTTGAGGAGATAGAAGGAAAGCCCATGACCTACGTGATTGCCGAGCCCTGCATCGGAACCAAAGACGCCGCGTGTGTCGAGGTCTGTCCGGTCGACTGCATCCATCCGAAGAAGGACTCGCCCGAACACACTCCGGCCACTCAGTTGTTCATCGATCCAGACTCCTGCATCGACTGCGGCGCCTGCGTTCCCGTCTGCCCCGTTCAGGCCATCTATCCGCAGGATGAGCTTCCCGACAACTGGAAGCAGTACACCGAGATCAACGCGAAGCACTTCCAGAAGTAACTCTTCGTGATCAGTGACGCGCGGCTGACGTTCAAACGGCCCGCGAAGCTTGGTTCAGACGCCGCTCTCGCCCTCGAAGACTACGCGCGCGCCTCCTCAGCCAGCGAAGCTTCGGTCGTGGTCGATGCCACCGATCAGGTCGTCGCACTCGCCTTTCAAACTCCGCCACGCGATTTGACCGACGCGATGGCGGACGATATCGAACGGTTCTTCGACTCGCTCGCTTCAGACGCGGCGGATCGTCTGGGCTGGAGCTAAGAGTTCTTCCCTGAAACGTAGGGCCTGTGGGAGACATCGACTGGAACGCCGCACGAGGGCCCTTTGAGGACAGCGTTCCGCTCTATTTCGCGTTCTCGATCGTCCTCAGCCTCATCTTCGTTCTCATAGCGCGCTTCGACGCCGCGTCCAACCTCCTCGCCTGGGCGCATTCCTTCCTGGCCCAGGTCCTGAGCAGCGGAGCGCTGATCGGGTACGCGATGTCGAATCGCAAAGGCGCGATCGCGTTCTGTATGTTCTTCGCGATGGCCAACAGCGTGTTACTGCTGGACGCCGCCGAAGCGTTTCGCAACACCCGGCATTCGCGCGCGACGCTCGGGCTGCTTCTGATCGCGGGCGGACTCGCGATCGGTACGTTCAAGTCGCACGACTACTCCACCGGAGTCGTACTCGCGCTGACCTTTCGCGCGATTGTTCTTTTCATGGCGTCGTGGCTTTTATGGCGGACGTCGATGGCGCGTCTGGTCGGCCTTCGCATCTCAACCTACACGCTGCAATTGCAAGGGTGGCTCAACCTGCTCGCGATGGCGGCGTTCGTCTACTTCGCAAGGACGGGCGGCACCATCCCGCATGTCGAGATGACTCCGTTTGCTTTTCTCCTTCTTGATGTCGTCCTCGCACTTGGCCTGGTCCTCGCGACCACGGAGCGCACTCGTGAGGCCCTCGCGATCGCGAACGCTGAACTCGAGGCAGCACGCGCCCAGCTGCAGACGCTCGCCGACACCGACCCGCTCACCGGCTGCTCCAATCGTCGCGTTTTCCGCGCGCTGGTCGACCGTCGTCAGCCGGCCGATGACAGTCCGGGCGCGGTCTTCCTCATCGATATCGATAACTTGAAGGTCGTCAACGACACGGACGGTCACCCGGCGGGTGACGCGTTGATCCGACGCGTGGCGGAAGCCGTGCGCGACCGCGTGCGCGCCGATGAGATGGTGATCCGCTGGGGTGGAGATGAGTTTCTGGTGGTGGTCGGTGGTCTCGCACCGCAGGAGCTTTCGGGACGGCAGGCAGGGATCGCGAAGGCCATCGAAGGCGCTGGTTTGCAGGCAAGCGTGGGTGCTGCTCTTTTCGGCTCGGGCGTCGACATCCTGACCGCGGTCGCCGAAGCGGATCGCGCGATGTACGTCGAGAAGAAGCGACGCAAGAGCCGGGCCTGACCGTGCCTCGCGATGGGGGTCACCCTCGCCCGAGGTAAAACCTTAGTGTCCGGCCTTCGCCCGCTCGGCCTGCCAGAGATGGCGACGGGTGTGCGAGAGCATGATGCGAAACGCCGCATAGACGTTGTATTTCGCGCGGGCATTAAAGGGCGACACGACCTTGACCGTGGACGTCGCCAGATCCGTGGCGCGAACGATGAGCGTCGCGAGTTTTCCGTTCGTGGTCTGAAGGCCGTCCACAAGGTTCATCGGGTCGGGGACGGAAACGGGCTCGAAGGGCTTGGTGGTTTTGATCTTCATGCGCGCCGGTGGCTCAAGCGATTTCACCAGCAGCCAGCCCGTGACACCAAGACCTGAGCGAGCTCTGGATTTTTTGCCATCACGCTCCAGTTGGGCAACCGCTTCTTCGGCGAGGGGAATCATCGCGTCGCCGGTCTGGATCAGATGCTGCAGATTTTCGGCCACGCTCCAGCCTCCGCTTGCCGGGCGTTTCATCAGCGTCTGCGCATCCATGCCCGCCACCAGGGCCTGCGACTGCATCGAGACTTCACCCAGTTCCTGCTTGAGTTCACGCGCTTGTTCAGGGGTCATCAGGGAAAGCATATCGCTCGCCATTTCCAGGCCGACAGTGCGTCCTCGGGTTGAAGTCCGTGCGGGAGGCGTGCCTGAAGGAGCGCCTTCGACTCCCCGCGGTGCATCCGCCGTTTGACGCGCCGCCAGCGCACGAGGTGTAATGCCTCTATGGGCGAAATGTCTCAGAGGGGCTTGCCGCCCGTGCGGCCGTTATCTCGTTATACGACGTCGTATATTTCCGCCTTGCGGGAGACTAAGTGTTAGGCGTGCTCACCATGGCCGCACCGATGGGTTTCAGCCCGGCGTCGCAAG
>JBDTQB010000210.1:0-7787 GCA_039932395.1 Vicinamibacteria bacterium
CTCAAACTCTTCGAGAACCTGAATCATCACTTCAACGTCGATCCGATCGGCGCGACGGATGGTTACGATCGGCTTCCGACTCAGGCTGTCGCTCCCGAGTTTCTAGACGCGTTGTCGACGTGGGTGGCCACGACGCTCCGCGTCCCAACCAAAGGATCAAGACCATGACCGCGACCATGACCACCGAGCTCCTCGGTCTTCAACCGTTCGTTCCCAGCGGACCCGACTTCGAAGGCGCCCGCGCGTTATTCCGCGACCTCGGCTTCAAGGAAATGTGGTCGGGCGGTGACTACGTCGGCTTCCAGCAGGGAGCGGCGCGCTTCATCCTCCAGAAGTACAACGACGCCCACTTCGCGTCGAACCTGATGATCCGCATCGATGTTCCAAACGTCGATGCCTGGTACGCCGAGGTCGCGGCGCTCAGTCTCCCCGCGAAGCACAAGGGCCTGCGCATCAACCCGCCCAAGGATTTTTCCTGGGGGCGCGAAGTCCATTTCATCGACCCCGCGGGTGTTTGCTGGCACGTCGGCGCGGTGTGATTTCCGGTCGGGGTCGGTTCATCGGCCCCGGCTATCATCCTCCGCGAACGACGATCCGTCGCTCCTGACCGAGGACTTTCATGGTTGAACTGCGCGAACCTCTCGAAGAACTGATCCATTCGCCGAGGCAATTCACCGCGGGCACAACGTTCCCGCGCGCGAACGAAATTCGCCTCTACGACACCACCCTGCGCGACGGCGAGCAGACGCCTGGCGTCGCCTTCACCCCCGAGCAGAAGTTCGAGCTGGCGTGCATGCTCTCCGACGCGGGGGTCCACATGCTGGATGTCGGCTTTCCTTCCGCGGCCCCCTCCGAACGCACGTCGCTCCAGCTGATCCTCGACGCGAAGAAGCGCGGTCGGATCAAGAGCGAGATCGTGGTGATGTCGCGGTCGAACGCCAGGGACATCGACGTGACCATCGATTTCCTGGCCAGCATCGGCGCGAAGCCGAACGACGTCAGCCTCTTCGTCTTTACGTCCGGCTCCGACCTTCACATGAAGTACAAGATCGGCAAGACACTGCTCGGTCTCGAAGGTCGCAAGCCGGAAGAGTGGCTCGATCTGCCCGTGTCGTTCTATCGCGAAGCCAACATCCGCATGTCGACCAAGGCGATCGAACACGCTTTGGCGCGCGGCATTCAGACGGTCGAGTTCGGCGGCGAGGACGGCTCGCGCGCTGACGTGAATTACCTGATCGAGCTGGCGGGGGCCTGCTACAAGTCGGGTGGCGCGCGTTACGCGTATCCGGATACCGTCGGTTACTTCGCACCTGAAGGCGTCGACTACTACGTCCCGAAGATCGTGGCGGCCTTTCCCGACAAGCCGCTGGTCATACATTTCCACAACGACTTCGGCCTGGGCGCCTACAACACGGTCCGCGCCCTGCATCATGGCGCGACCATTCCCACCGTGACGGTCAACGGCGTCGGTGAACGCGCAGGCAACGCTCCTCTTCACACGACGGTGATGATCCTCAAGGAACTGTACGGCGTCACCATCCCCGGTTTCCGCTATGACATGTTGTGGACGTTGAAGCGCAAGGTCGAGGAGATGAGCGGTCTTCCTGTCGCCGCCGCCGAGCCCATCATCGGACACAACGTGTTCACCCATGAGACCGGCATCCACACCGCCGGCATCACCATTCATCCCGCGATCTATCAGGTGGTCGAGCCCGAGATGGTCGGCGGACAGCTGCGCTTTCTTTTTGGCAAGCACTCGGGCGCGGTCGCGGTCGAAGCGGTGCTGAAGCGAAATGAAGCGAAGCTCCTGCGCGGGAATGTCGAGATCACGCCGAAGCTCGTGCAGATCCTGCTCAAGCTGATCAAGGACATTCGCGAACGGCGCGCCGCGCAGAACGATCACGCCGACGCGATCCGGACGTACTACCACAACCTCAACAACCTCGGACTGACCGAAGACGACCTGGTTTCCTACGCGCTGGTGCTCGGGCCCGAACTAAAGTAGCCAGCCGGAAGGGGTGGGGATGGCAGGAACGGCCGCACAGCGATCGAAAATTCCGTCGGTCGCGAACACCCTCTGGGTTCTGTCCCTCATTCTGAGCGTCGCGTTTCTTGCCGCGCAGCGATTTCCGGTGGTGCGGGCGTCGACTGTGGCGAGCGCGGTCTTCGTGATGGTGACCGCCACAGCCCTGATGGTGAGTCTGGTGATCGTTCCGCTTCCGAGAGCGCCGTGGGTCGCGCGCGCCGCCCAGCACACGCTGGTGGCGCTTCTGTTGTGTCTCGGCGTCGGCATCCTGCCCCCAGTCATTCCAGACTGGCTGCCTCTCGCGATTCTCGTCATCTTCATCGGCAGCGCGGAGTCTTTGTCCTGGACGGTGGCGCTGGGATTGGGATCCGGTTTGCTTCTCGCGGGCGCGGTTCACTCCATGACGGTCGTGGATGCGATCTCGCGGGTGCTTGGGCTGGGAGTTGTCGGACTGGCGGCCGCCGGAGCCTTCGCGCGGGTCAAGACGAAGAGCGCCGAGCTCGGCCGCGTGATCACCAAGATGCGCCAGGGCGCCGATTTTCTCGAAACCGAGATCGACCCCGACAAGACGTTCCGCGGGACGGTGCGACGCAAGGACGGAACGATGCTTCGCAAGGTCAGCGAGGAAGCGCGCACGCTTCGCGACCTTGATCGATCCGCGCATCTGACAAAAACCCTCGCGCCGTTTCTCGAACTCGCCCGCGGGATGAATCAGGCGCACTCGGCCCTGTTCTTCGACATCGATCATGCGCGCGGCGGTGCGTTCCTTCGAGCCAAAGACGGGCCGGAGGAGATCTACGACGAAGCGGTGCTGCCGCTCAGCGCCGATCCCGTCGGTTTCGTGCTGGATCGCGGGCGAGCTTTTTACGCAACCGACTATCGCTCCCTGCTCTGGTCGCTGCCGTACTACAAGACACAGAAACACATCGGAACGCTGCTGGCGGTTCCCGTCCAGGTGCGCGGGGTGATCAGTGGAATCCTCATCGTCGATCACGAAGAAAGCCAGGCGCTCGCGGGAGCAGAGCCCGTGCTGCGCCGCCTTGCGCATCTGATTTCCCAGGTCGTCGAGAACGAACGCGAGACGCTGGCCCACGCCGAACGCGAGGTCGAGTTTGAAGCGGCCGCACTCGCATCGCAGAGCCTCGCGCTCATCACGGAGGTTTCACAAATTCATTCCTTCGTGTCGCGCGCGGTCAAGGACATGGCCCCCAAGACCATCGGCGCGGGGCTTGTGCGCTTGCGCGGCGAGATCGTCGAAGGGCTTCCTGGAATGTCGGAGCAGTTCGCCGACTGGATCGGACCGGGAACAAAGATCACCGATCGCAGCTGGATGGGCTGGTATCTCACGGGGACCGCCGAACCTCAGAGGATCGATACACCACGCGACCAGGGCCTCCCTCTTTTTCGCGTCGGTGGCGGTTTTCCGGGCGAGACGCTGCTCGTTCATCCCCTGCGTTTCCGCAATCGACTTCAGGGAGCTCTGGTGGCGGTTGGCGAGCGAGGCGCGTTCGACGCAAGCGTCGGGCGCGTCATCTCGCTGATCTCCAACCAGGCCGCGGCCGCCATTGATCTGATCGAACTTCTGGAGGCCAACCAGCGCCTCGCCCTCCACGATGGGCTGACCGGCCTCCTGAATCGCCGCGCCTTCGACGAGTCTCTGGAACGCGCGGTCTCGCAGGCCAGTCGCGCAGGGCTGCCTCTCTCGCTTCTAATGATCGACCTCGACCATTTCAAGAAGCTGAACGACACCTACGGGCATTCCGCGGGTGACGCCGCGCTGCAATCCACCGCTGCCGAGATTCGCCTTCAGGTTCGCGGAGGCGACCTGGCGGCGCGGTACGGCGGCGAAGAGTTCGCCGTCATCCTTCCCGACACCGACGGCCCCGCGGCCTTTCGGATGGCCGAACGTTTGCGGAAATCGCTCGCGAGCCGAGTGGTCAAGGCGGGTGACGAACTGATCAAAGTGACCGCGAGCTGCGGCGTCTCCGCCATCGACCTTGGATACAACACGCCCGAGTCGTTGATTCACTCGGCGGATGAGGCGCTCTACGCGTCGAAAGAAACCGGTCGCAACCGGACATCGCTCGCGGGAGCGCCGAGGAAGTAGCCACCGTCAGTCGCGCAGAAAGAGCAGAGCGACCGCGATCAGAACAACGTAGACCAACGCGTTCATCCAGTAGACGTCGGCCATGGCGCCGCGCGCCACCCATGCGGCAAGTGCGGGCGACACCGCTCCCCCCACCAGGGCGGCGCCGGAGAGCTTCCCAAAGGAAGCTCCGCGCGAGGCTTCGCTGAAACGTTTCGACCCGATCGTGTAGCCAAGGGTCAAAGAGCCGCCCGACACCAGACCGTACATCGCGGCCACCACGAGAAAGCCGCCGAACGTCGGCACCCGGGTCATGCTGATCGCCGAGAACAGAGATCCGCCAAGCGAGAGCGCCAGAAGCCACACCGGAGCGATCACCGTCGCCCACTTTCCGAACATGAATGACGAGGCAGCCGCCGCCACCGAATAGACCGAAATCAGAATGCCGGTGCTCACCGCGAGCGCAACCTTGGGAACACCGAAGTCAGCGAGCTGACCGGGCAGGATGGGGGTGAAGGATCGTGACGCGAAGTTCACGAAGAACACCGTGAAGATGAGAGCGGCGAAGAATCGCGTCTTGTGAACCTCTTCGCGCGCGCCAGATGCGGGCACGTCGACCGTCAAGGCCCGCTCCCCTTCCTCATAGAACATGCCCACGATCGCGGCGGCAAGGAGGCACGCGAGGGACGCGCCCCAGAAGGCCGGCCGGATGCCGAGCGACGAAGCGAGAAATCCCCCTAGTAGTGGACCGAATCCCGCGGCCAGAATTTGCGCCGCCTGGATCTTTCCGATGGCGCGCGAAGCGTGCGTCGAGCCCCGAGGCTCCGAGCCCGACGCCATGGCCAGACCCAGGGGGCCAATGCCGCCGAAGAGGCCGGACAGGATTCGCGAAATGAGGACGTGCTCGGGAGTCTGGGCAAGGGCGGCGATGATCTGACTGAGGCCCAGTGCGATCAGCGCGACCAAAGCGACCCGCTTGTACCCGTGAAGGTCCGCCAGGCCGCCCCAGGTCGAGGCGAGCAATCCGGCGAGCAGCGGGCCGACTCCAATCAGGATGCCAGCCCATTGAGCCGCATCTCTCGGGTCGGTGACGCCTAGTTCCTGCACGAACAGCGGCAGAAAAGGCAGCACGAACCCAAGGCCGAGGAAGGCCGAAAAGGTCATGAACGCCGCGACACTCGCGTTCCGGGACGCGCGCTGAGGGTCGGAGGAAGTCAACCTCGGGACATTAGCACGCGGACGAAAACCGGATGGATCTATACTGCCGAGCGTTCGTTTCTCTACACATAGGAGGAGAAAGCCCAATGAACATCAAGAAACTTCTTTGCCTCATGACGGTGGTTACGTTCGGGAGCACGGCCGCCGCGAGCGCTCAAGGTCTCGTGGATGCTGCGAAGGCGGAAAAGCAGCGGCGAGCCAAGATGCGCACACCCGCGAGGGTGTACACCGAAGCGGATCGCTCCGGCAGCACTCCCGAGCCTGCGATCACGCCCGCGGATCCAAACGCCCCCCCGCCGCTTCCCGCGCCGCCCGGGTCCAAGAAGAAGGAAAAGACTCCTGACGAACTTGCCGCGGAGAAGCAGCAGGAGTGGGCTGATCGTGTGAAGAAGACGCAGGATGAGATCACCAGCCTGCAGACCGCCATTTCGGGGAACGAAACGACTCTCGCTTCGACCTTCAACATCACGCCCGCTCGCGCCGCGCTAGCGAACAAGATCGACGCCGACAAGAAGCACCTGGCAGAGCTGCAGCAGCAGCTCGTAAACCTTGAGGACGAACGACGGCGCTCCGGCTTGACGCGCAGATAGGCGGCTCCGCGCGCGGCCGAACGCATCGGCCGACACCCATCGCACCCGGCCGGGCTTTCGCCCGGCCTTTGTTTTTAGGCGCCCGTTCCCATGCTCTGAAGGAACGCGCTGTTGGCTTTGGTCTTCGACAGCTTCTCCACCAAAAGCTCCATCGCCTCCACCGGCGACATCGCGGAGAGGACCTTGCGCAACACCCAAACGCGGTTCAGCTCATCCTTGGGAACAAGCAGTTCTTCCTTGCGCGTGCCCGTCTTCTCAATGTCGATCGACGGATAGATGCGCTTCTCCGTGAGCTTGCGCGAGAGCACAATCTCAGCGTTGCCGGTCCCCTTGAACTCTTCGAAGATGACTTCGTCCATGCGAGAGCCGGTTTCGATCAGGGCCGACGCAATGATGGTGAGCGAACCGCCTTCTTCAACCGCGCGGGCGGCTCCGAAGAAACGCTTCGGCTCTTGAAGCGCGTTCGCGTCCACACCGCCTGACAGCACGCGACCCGACTGAGGCGCCACCGTGTTGTAGGCGCGCGCGAGACGCGTGATCGAGTCGAGCAGGATCAAAACATCCTTGCGCTGCTCGACCAGACGCTTCGCCTTCTCGAGCACCATGCGCGCGACCTGAACGTGGCGCTCGCCCGCTTCGTCGAAGGTCGAGGAGATGACTTCGCCCTGCACCGAGCGCTGCATATCGGTCACTTCTTCCGGACGCTCGTCGATCAGAAGAACGATCAAGACGACTTCGGGATGATTGCGGGTGACCGCATTCGCGATCTGTTGAAGCAGGACGGTCTTGCCGGTGCGAGGAGGCGCCACGATCAGGGCGCGTTGTCCCTTGCCCAGGGGGGCAACCAGATCGAGCACGCGATTCGACAAGTGGTCAGGCGTCGTCTCCATCTTGAGACGCTCGTGCGGATAGAGCGGGGTAAGTGAATCGAAGTGCGGCTTGTCTCGCGTGAGGTCGGGCGGCTCGAAGTTGATCGCATCGACCTTGATGAGCGCGAAGTAGCGTTCGTCGGGCTTGGGCGCGCGGATCTGGCCGCTGATGGTATCGCCCGTGCGTAGGTTGAACTTGCGGATCTGCGAGGGCGAGACGTAGATGTCGTCGGGGCCGGGCAGGTAGCAGTATTCGGGTGCTCGCAGGAAACCGAAACCTTCGGGGAGGATCTCGAGCACGCCTTCCGAGAAGATGAGACCGAGTTTCTCGGCCTGAGCTCGCAGGATCTGGAAAACCAGTTCCTGCTTCTTCATGTTCAAGGCGCCCGGAATCTCCAGATCCTTGGCCACCGACGACAGATCGCCGATCGGCATTTCCTTCAGCTGGGCAAGGTCGAGACGCGCGCCGTCGGCGGCCGCCGCAGCCGCCGCGATCACCGCCGCTGTATCCGGATCATCCTCAACATCGATCAAACGCCCGTCCTTGGTGCGAACGTCGTCGCGACGCTTCGCTTCGCGGTGTTTAGGTGGACTGGAGGGACGACCCCCGCCACCCCCCGGGCCCGAAGGCTTGTCTCGATGCTTCGGCTTGTTGCGGCCTTCCTGCCGCCCACCCTGCTTCGGAGGACGGGAACCCCCGCCGCCTTCACGTCCACCACCTCCTCCTCCTTCACGACCCGAACGCGGTTGATGACGCGGGGCGGGCGCTTCGGAAGAAGCGCCTTCGGCGGCGGGCGGCGCTACCTGCTCGGCAGCCGCGCCAGGAGCGGGCTTCGGTCCGCCTCTTTGTCCGCGACGGCCACGGCGGCCGCGGCCACGTTCGGCGGAAGGCGCGTCGGAGACAGGACGGTCATCGCCCCCGGATTCACCCTTGGGTTTCTCTTCGTCGGACATTGAATTTTCTTTCGGGCTCGCGGCCTTGTGGCTGCGGATCGATG
>JBDTQB010000211.1:0-7760 GCA_039932395.1 Vicinamibacteria bacterium
TCGTTTCCGTTGGTGTCGTATTCGGCGAGGAGGCTGGTGTCGTCGTAGACGTATTGGCGGATGCCCTCTTCGCCGATCTTCTTCGTCCGCCGGCCGTCCGCGTCGTATTCGTGGCGCGCCAGGATGGACCCTTCGACATGCTCAGGGTCCGCTGAACGTCTCTGTTCGACGAGGTGGTCTTTCAGGTCCCAGGTGGAGAGGGTTGTGATGGCGGTCCCTTCGACAGGCTCAGGGACCGAACCGCCCGGCGAAGGCGTCCTAGTGCGACTGGCTTCGTTGCCGTTTGCGTCGTAGGTGAAGGTGTAGGACGCGAGGTCGGGTTGGGTTCCGGCTTGCGCGGTTGGGGCGGGGAGGATGATCGACGGTGGAGTGGTGGGCGGCGCAACGCTGGCCGTCAGTGCGGTCAGGCGGTTGTTCGCGTCGAAGGTGCCCGTCCGCTCGATGATTTGCGCGCCTGCGTTCTGAGTTGCCGTCGCGGGGACGGTTTCGACTTCTCTTTCGCGGTTGCCTGCCTTGTCGTAGTGATACGTGACCAGGCGTCCGAAGGGATAGGTCGCGTCCGCTGGGTACGTGACCGACTTGAGGCGGTTGGCTTCGTCGTAGGTGTAGGTGGTCGTTTCCGGGGCCCGCACGCTGGGCTGCGCCGGTGGGACGGTCGGAGAGAGGTTCGTCTCTACCTGGCTGGTGCGGTTGCCGTTCGGGTCGTACTGATACTCGTAGCGAGAGATTGCTTCGTCGCCTCCGTTCGCTGGGCTTCTCGCAATGACGTTCTCCAAGACCACGAGCCGGTCGGCTTTGTCGTAGATCCGAGAGGCCTTCACTCCGTTGGGATCGAGTGTGTCCTTCAGCAGATCGTCGGCGTAGTACGTGTACGTCGTCGACTTTTCTTGCGCGGTGGCCGACTCGGTGGTGGCGGTCGCGACTCGGTTCTTGCCGTCGTAGGTGTAGGCGGTCCGCAGGCCTGCCGCGTCAATCAGTGTCCGGCGTGTGCCGTTCTGGAAGTACTCATACCCGACCGTCTTCGTTCCGCCGTCGGGGAGTGCCGTGGTCTCCGACTCTTCGCGGTCCAGCGTGTCAAAGGTGCGAGCGATGGTCCTTGGGATCGGCGGATCCGTGCCCGACGAAATGAACTCCCTCGCTTCCTTCGGGTTGTTGTTCTCGTCGTAGTCGTACTCCGTCCTCCTCACTTCACGCCACGCGACGGACGGTGTGGAAGGAGCCGTCGCATAGAGCGTTGTCGTCTTGCGATTCAGCTCGTCGAAGGTGCTTGTCTCGGTCTGGCCCTTCGGATCGGTGACTACTGTGGCGTTCCCGTTCGGGTCGTAGGTGAAGGACGTGACGAGCGCGCCTGCAGGTGCAACCGCAGGCTCCGTCATCGTCTTCAGTCGGTTGAGCTTGTCGTAAGCGTAGGTCGTGGCGTAGCCGCGGGCGTTGGTCTGCCGGGTCTTGTTTCGATTCTCGTCATATCCAAACGTCGTCTCGGGCGGCGCGTGATCCGCGGTCGCTGGCTGCGTGACCTTGGTCAGTTTGCCCAGCTCATCCCCGAGGGGGCGGAGGCCCGAAGGAGCCGAAGGCGACAAGGGCATCCGCCCCACCTCGGCCGTGAGACGTGATTCGTGAGACGAGCCCCTCCCTTGGGAGGGGTCTGGGGTGGGAATAAAACGATACAGAACGATCGGCAGAAGGCGACGTTCGTACCTGACAAAGGGTCGTTCGCGTTGAAGCTCAGGAACACTCTTTGGGAGGTTCCGAACTTCCGTCGATAGTTCTTCGTGGCGAACACGCGAGAAAGCAGTCGGCGTCGAAGCCAATGCGACAAACGGCGTCAAGATGACGCCGATCATCGCGACGAATCGGACGGGACGACGGATCAAGGCGTCGCTTCCGCCCGCTTGTCGTCAGAAGAGCTCATGGACTCGACCAGCTTCGTTGTCATCTGAACGCAGCGCACCGCAAGCGATCGTGCGCGATAGCAATCCGACGCCGGTGCCAGCCGACGCAAGCGCAGCACATCGCAAAGCGCCGCACATTCCGTCGCTGACCCTCGCGCCACGCCGAAATGATACCGGCGTTGACGGCGAGAAACCCGTCCGCATCCCTCCGCCAAGTTGAGAACAATGCTCAGGCTGGCGCGCTCGAACTGGTCCCGAACTACGCGATGAATCGAGGGTACCAGCGTGTTCGCCATGACCTGGAGTTCCAGGGCAACGTGATAGACCGTGAGCTTCTCAGCATCGAGGATGTGCGACTCATCGCAAGAGAACGACGCGCGATCAGCCGCATCAGACACGGCCAACGCGTGAGCCAGCTCGGCACCGAGGCGCGACCGGTCGATCGAAGCTGGAAGGGCCGGGACGGAAACGGCCGGGGCAGATGCCCCGGCCAATTGAACCGTTGAGAGTTCAGAACTCATTAGACCGACTCCTCAGCTTCAGCACGACGTCGAGCTTCGCGCTCTCGACGATCTCGATGCATCGCCGCCACGTCAGAACGACGAGCCTGTTCGTAGCTCTCGGTCACGTGACGTTCGTACCGAACCTGCTGCTCCGCCTTCTCGCAGAGTTCCGCAATGCGAAGAGCGATATTCGCTGCGCTGATCGCCAGGTCTGACTGAACAACCCGACGCTTCGCGCCTGAAGCCAAAGCCGACGCGGCATCGAGCGCCGCTCGACGAGCGCAAGACCAGAAGCTCAAACGCACATTGCGAAGAATCGCCGGAATCGTTCGCTCCAACTGCGAGTGAATCCGAAAGTCTCGAACGACGATACGAGCGACGCTGATGCAAAGCTCCTCGGCCAGACGAGTGAGAACCGACGGACCATCGTGGCCCAGGGCCAGGCTTCGCGTTTCGTCGGGAAACGCTCCGCGCCCGCCGAACAGATATCTCTGAGTGGTGTGAACCGCAACGCGGACCCGAAGGCCAAACGTGGACGCCGAGAACTCCGAGTGTGGCTCGGATCCGATGTTGCGGGGCTGTGTGGTGGACGTGTACATGAGAGGTTGCCTTTCCGCAGGCCGAAAGTGGCCTGCGCCCTCTCATCACGACTTCACGAAGGGCCGGGTCAAGGCCCGAAGGCTTTTTTGCGCAGCAAAAAAGTGCGGAGCGCAGCGGAGCAGCCTTGAAGCGGTTCGAAGTGAAGGCGACCATCCAAAGCAGGCCGCTTCCGTCTGCGGGAAGGCAACTCAGACCGGCGTCGTCCGAATCAGCCTCACCGACAAACCGAGCCTCAGATCGGTCATCTGCGAGTCCGATGGCCTCCACCCGCGCCGACACCGTCATGCACCAGACCATCGAAGGACACAAAAACGGCGCGCCATAAAACCATCCATGTGCGATCTCCCGCTCACCGACCCACCCGCCACCCGACGAACGAGCTCTGCAAGCGAAACTGCACGACGCAGTTCGGGCTGCGTCCTTCTGACCCATAAGAATATGCTCCTCACCAACCCACGAATCAGTCGGGGCCCGAGCCTCAAGTGAGATCCCAACAATGCGGAATATCCAAAAGACCGTTTTCAAGGTAAGTGACTTTCTATCTTGGAAGCGCTCCCGATCCCTCAATCTGAGTCCAGCATTCCAGCGGCGACCTGTCTGGCCTAAAGGGGCCAAATCGTTTCTGATTGACACGATCGTGAAGGGCATTCCAATGCCAATCATTTTCCTCCGCGAAAGAACGGATCCAAAGTCCCTTGAGCCACGCCGAGAAGTGGTCGACGGACAACAACGTCTCCGAACGATCATTTCGTTCATCGACCCGGCGCTCTTGGAGGACTTCGACAAGACCAAGGACTCCTTCACCGTTGACCGCGTTCACGACAAGTCCATGGCCGGGCTCTTATTCTCAGCGCTGCCTCCGCTGGTTCGTCAAACCATCCTCGACTACGACTTCAGCGTGCAAGTGTTGCCTGCGGATACGGAAGATCGTGAAGTTCTCCAGATCTTTGCGCGAATGAATTCCACGGGGTTCAAATTGAACGATCAAGAGCTTCGCAATGCGGCCTATTTCGGTGCTCTGAAGCAATGCCTTTACTCGCTGGCAACCGAGCAGTTGGATAGGTGGCGCAAGTGGAAAGTGTTCTCCGAGACGGAGATCGCACGGATGCTGGAAGTCGAAGAAACGAGCGACATTGCCATCACCATGCTCGATGGAGTGCATGGGAAAAACCAGAAGCGAATTAGCGCGTTCTATGACAGATACGATGCGACGTGCACATGGGCACCCGAACTGTCTCGACGTTTTCAGCTTGTCATGGACACCATCGAGCACGAGTTCGGAGCGAGTATCGCAGCCTCGCCATTCCGTAGAAGACCCCTTTTCCACACTCTCTTCACGTTTTTCTACGACGAACAGTTCGGTCTTAAGTCCGAGATGAAACGCACGGCCGCTAAGCCGATCCGAAAAGGAATGGTTCGTGCGCTGGTTAGCGCGGGGCAACAAATCAACGACGGGTCGGTGCCGGACGACCTGGCGTCCTTACTTCGCGGGGCCACAGGACACCTGCCCGCTCGCTCTGCGAGACTGCAATTCCTTCGAGCTCAGTTGAAGCGTGTCAAATCCTGATTCTCTTTTCGTTGCATTCCAGAAGCGCGTCCATGCCTTAAATCGAACAAGGTGTCAGATCGACATCCTGGCTCGTCAAGGCAAAGTTTCTCAGCGTATGGCAGAGCAGCTCTATGAGAGCCTGTTCCTCAGTTGCTTCACATCTTTTGAAGTGTTCATTGAAGACGCCTTCCTGCGATTGTTGACCACGGCAGGAAACGCGAACGCAACGCCCAGAATGCAAGTCAAGTCCCCGATCGTCGCACGCGAGCTGGTCATCGGTCCCGGGAAGAAATACGTGGACTGGTGTCCCTACGAGCGGACTATCGAACGCGCAAATCTCTTTTTTCGAGGTGGGCGTCCGTTCACGAACGTTCCATCAGTCAAGCAGGACCTAATAAACAAGGCCCAAGTGGTCCGACACGCAATCGCGCATCGGAGTCGCTACAGCCAGGAAAGGTTCGAGCGAGTTGTCATCGGAACGACGAGTCTGGCGCCGCGAGAGCGACGACCGGGCGGATTTCTCTCGGGCATTGCGTCCACGTCACCACTGCGCACTAGGTACGAGGTCTACATCGACGAGGTGGTGGGCGTTGCGCGAATTATTTCCGGAGAGTAGTTCTTCTTTTCCAAGCGACAGCCCGCGTTGCGTATTCCGGCGGCCCTTCGTGCGGCTGCGGAATCCGCTCGTCGCGCTTACCTTCTCTTCTTCCTTCTTCCAGCACATAAGGTTCAATCTCCAAAGACGCAGTTTTGTCGCCAGAAAAAACACCGAGCTTGTCGCAGCAACGATGAGGCAGTTGTCCGCAAGTCCTAGACTTGTTGCAATCGACTATTCAAGGTCGTACCAGACGAGATCAAGATGGCGGACCTCCCGCCGGACTTCGCCAGGCGCCCCACCGAAAAGATAAAACGAACGATCGTTCGAGACAATCACTAGGCATTTGCCAGAATGCCTCACAACGAAGTCGGGGCAGGTCCATACAACGGGTAGGCCTTGTTGGCGCTGCCACTCGGCGTCTGTCACCTCTCCGAATACGGTTACGTCCGCCGCTCCGTTGGCCGAGTTCCAATATGCGAAGGAGATAAGAAAGTCACTCATCTTGAGTTGATCGCCAATCCACGGGCCGTAGGTGTCTCCGCTTAGCGCTTGCTGGTAAATTTCGCAGTCTTCCTCAGTGTCTTTCGCGGAAAAGCCCCAGCAGAGCACGCCTTGATTTTCGACGGCGAAGGTAATCATTCCATCCGGATCAGCTTGTTCAATCTCTGACGGGGCGAGCAAGCGGTTGAAGTCTCGGTTCACTTTTGAGAGTCCAGCGCAACTCAGTGCGAATCTCAAAGGTGACGGGAAATGGATGCCTCGGGCGTCCTCTACCAAGCCATAACCACTTGGAGCGTCCCCCGTCACTAGGCGCAGCGCGCTCCTGTACTCGGCCTCGAACCGCATTTCCTCCACTGTTACATCCCTTCAGGATCAGCTGGTCCGTGAATCCCAGGTCTTGCCGCCTGCGACAATTTCTGCTCGTATTCCTAGTTCCCGGTCGTAGCGACGCCACCAAGCTCTACAGGCACGACACGGAGGAGTATCGCCCTCCAACCGTATCTTTCCGATGGACCGGACCTTTTGGATCTCCAAGGCACGAGATAGAGCCTTAAAGCATGTGTGCGACCGATGTGTGTCCGGCCAAGGCAGCCGCGTCATTCGTCTACTTTCGGGCGGCGTGGTCGCAGCGGCTTGTTCGTCGATCGCCAGGGCACACCGCCGGGATATTCATATGCGCTCGGCACTCCGGCCTCACGGTGCAGCCTATTCATCGTGCCCTTGCACATCGGACAAGGGCGGAGCTCGCCTTGGTATTGAGCAAATCCAACATCGAAACCACGCTCAAGCATCTCACGTACCAACGCCGAACCCTTGCCTTCGGTGTGCACAGCACCCTGTTCTGGCCATGTCGGATTGGCCTTCCCACTGCCGCCGCTGATCAGCTTCTCCGTGTGGATGGTAGTACCCTCGGTATCCGAGACAGTGAGCGTCGCCCGATGGGGACCCTTCCTCGCCGCTGGCACCAGTGGTAGCAATGGCTCCCCGCCGTAGGCACCTAGTCTCTCCATCCCAGGAACCCCGAACTCAAGATCGTCGAGGAATCCGAGGCCGAGCTGCTTGTCAATCGCTGACTGGATCCGACCGAACGTCGCCTGTCGAACGCCCTTGAAACCGAAGGGCGCGACAGACAGGCCAATCTCACCCGCCCCCACAATCGTCGAAGCGAAGTTTCCTTCTTTGATCGTCTGCGCGCCTTGATACGCGCCATAGGTTGCGAAACCTGCGGCGATCTCCGGCGCGGCGCCGATGAGTCCGCCGATAAGCGCCCCGGTGGCGGCACCGCGTCTCTGTCCGGCAATGAACTCGTCCGAAGTCGCTGCCTCTCCAGTCGCAGTCAATGCGTCAAGTCCTGCGCCGGCCAATCCGCCCAGCACGCCGCCGGCGACGGCTCGTCCGGGTGTGCCAAGAGCAGCGACTGGTGCTAGATACGGCGCGGCGTCGTAAGCAAGTCCAAGCTCTGCGCCACCGATGGCGTTCTGCCCGATGAGACCGACATGATCTGTCCAGCCCCGACGGTAGTCGCCCTTGAGCGTGTCGTGCCAATAGGTGTTGATTGCCTGACCGACACCCCACAGCGCTCCAAGCCCGAAGCCAACCGCAGTCCCCTCTCCAAAGGCATGACCATCGGGGTCGGTGTACCGCGTTGGGTTGTCAGCAGCGTAAAAGTACCGATGGAGGCTCGGCGGGTTGTCGATGTTGCCGAGGAAGGAATCCGACTGCGTGAACCTCGCAGTGAACGGGTCGTAGTACCTCGCCTTTGCGTAGTACAGACCGGCTTCGTTGTCCCAATAGTGTCCGGTGAAACCAAAACGGTTCTTGCTCGGTGCGAGTTCTGTCGTGAACCTAAACTGTCCCCAGGCATCCAGGTGATACGCCGCCGTCACTTCGCCGGATAGATTCGTCAGACCCGTCACGCTGCCCAGGCCGTCGAACGTCATGTAGCGCGTGCCTTCGTCGGTGCGCGTCAGGCGGATCAGGCGGTCGGCGCCGTAGTCGTACTTCGCGACTTCGTTTCCGTTGGTGTCGTATTCGGCGAGGAGGCTGGTGTCGTCGTAGACGTATTGGCGGATGCCCTCTTCGCCGATCTTCTTCGTCCGCCGGCCGTCCGCGTCGTA
>JBDTQB010000212.1:0-7722 GCA_039932395.1 Vicinamibacteria bacterium
CCCAGCCCGTGAAGTGCGCGATCAACTGAGAGCTGGTAATTCCAAGCGCCAGCCCGGCCACGCCGCCGAGGATCCCCATGACGATGCTCTCGACCAGAAACTGGGTCAGGACATCGGAGCCGCGGGCGCCAATGGCGAGCCGGATACCAATCTCTCGCGTTCGTTCGGTCACCGACACCAGCATGATGTTCATGATGCCGATCCCGCCCACCAGAAGCGAGATCGAGGCGATCGCCGCCATCAGCATGGTCATCACCTTCGTGCTGCTTTCAGCCGCGCTCGCAAGCTCCGTCTGGTTACGAACGGTGAAGTCGTCTTCATCACCAGCCGCGCTGACCCGATGCGACTCGCGCAGGAGCACGCGAATCTCTTCCTGCGCTGCCGGAATGTCGCCCTCGGAAGACGTGCTCGCGACGATCTGAGGAATGCGCGGACGACCGGTCAATCGCGACGAGGCGGTGGTGTACGGAATCAAAATGATGTCATCGGAGTCATTCCCGCTCGCGGTCTGCCCCTTGGCGGCCAGCACGCCTACCACCTTGAAACGCGCGCCGGCAATCTGAATTTCCTGATTCAGCGGATCTCCGTCCCCAAAGAGCTTCTCGGTGACGGTCTTGCCAAGGACCGCGACGTTTCGCACCGCGCGCACGTCGTCCGCTCCGAAGAAAGCCCCCTGGTCTGTCTGCCAGTCGCGGATGGTCTGGTAGTCGGCATCGACGCCATTGATGCTGGTGCGCCAGTTGCCAAGTTGTCCAATGACCTGAGTCCGGCTGACGATGACCGGGGAGACCGCAGTGAGCAGCTGGGACTCGCGGCGAATCTTGTCGGCGTCGGCCACGGTCAGTGTCGCGAAAGCCTGCGCTCCCTGGCTGACGCCGCCGGTGGTGCTGGCTCCTGGCGTGATCACGATCATGTTGGTGCCGAGGCTGTTGATCTGCGCCCGGATGCTGGAGCGCGCGCCATAACCGACCGCCACCATCACGATGACGGCAGCCACGCCAATGACGATGCCGAGCATCGTCAGCACGGCGCGCATCTTGTTTTTGAGGATGCTCTCGAGGGCGAGAATCGCGAGGATGGAGATTTTCATGCGGCCGGCCTGTTCAATTCTGCAATGTCTTTCGCGGCATTGCGACGATTCGCGACGGGTTCGTCCTTGAGGACCTGCCCATCTTTCATCACGATCACGCGGGACGCGTAGGTCGCGATGTCCGCCTCATGGGTCACGACCACGATGGTGATGCCCTGCTGATTAAGTTCCTGGAACAACGCCATCACTTCAACGGAAGTTTTGCTGTCGAGGTTGCCCGTGGGCTCGTCAGCCAGGACCAGCGCGGGCTCGGTGACCAGGGCACGCGCGATGGCGACGCGCTGCTGCTGCCCGCCGGACAACTCGCTCGGAACATGGTCGAGCCGCTCGCCCAGGCCAACGCGCTCGAGAGCTTTGATGGCGAGAGCCTTGGTGTCGCGCTTCTTGCCGCTTCGGTCGTAGAGCATGGGCAGTTCGACGTTCTTGATCGCAGAGGTCCGGGCGAGCAAGTTGAATCCCTGAAAGACGAAGCCGATCTTCTGATTGCGGATGGTGGCAAGTTCGTTCTTGCTCAGCCCATCCACCCTGACTCCGTCGAGCGTGTAGGAACCGGACGTCGGCGTGTCGAGGCATCCGAGCAGATTCATCATGGTGGATTTGCCGGAGCCCGAGGCGCCCATGATGGCCACGAGTTCACCGCGCGTCACGGTCACGTCAACCGCGCGAAGGGCATGGACCTCGTTGGTGCCGCTCACGTACGTCTTGGTGAGCTTGTCGGTCTGGATGACGATGTTGTTATCCATGAAAGTGAGCCTCAGAATCCGCCGGGGCCGCCAGGGCCACGCCGCTGCGGAGTGGGAGACAACGGATTCGCGGTCGTGGACGCAGCAGTTGAAGTCGAAGCCACACCAACGATGACCTTCATCCCTTCTGTCACCTCACGCCCTTCAACTTCGGTCGAGATGCCGTCGCTGATGCCGAGGCGCGCCCGCGCGGCTTTGAGCTTGTTGTCCGGACCGAGGTAATAGAGCGTTCCGAAGCTCGGACGAGCACTGGCGCCCTCCGCCCGATCACCTCCGCCACCAGCTCGTCGCCCGGCCCCGCGCCGATCCGACCCCGAAACGGAATTGGCATCGGGACTGGCCGAAGGGTCCGGTGACGCCGAGGCCAAGCCGGGCGCGCTGCTGGCCGCGACCCGAGGCGTCAGAGTGGGAAGGGGGCCAAACTCCGCGAGAACCTCTTCGCTCGGCCTGTATCGCAGCGCGGCATTGGGAACCTTGAGAATGTTGTCGGCCGCCTTCACCTGAAAATCGACGCGCGCGGTCATGCCGGGCAGGAGCTTCCGCTCCGGATTTTCGACTGCCACGACAACGGTGTAGTTGACGACGTTGTCCACGGTGGTGGACTGGAGGCGAACCTGCCTCACCGTCCCATGGAAAGTCTGGCCGGGCAGCGCCTGAACGGTGAATTTCACCGCCTGGTCCTGCTTGATTTGCGCGATGTCGCTCTCACCCACCTGGGCGAGGATCTGCATGCGCGTGAGATCGTTCGCGATCAGGAAGAGCTGAGGCGCCGACAGACTCGCGGCCACGGTTTGTCCGTTGTTGACGTTACGCTCAACCACCACGCCGTCGATGGGCGCGTGGATCGAGGTGTAGGACAGATTCTGGCGCGCGCGCTGAAGGGCGATGTCCGCCGACTTCTCGCTGGCCTTGGCAACCCGCAACGCAGCGTCGGTCAACTCGAGCGTGTTCTGCGGGATGAGGCCTTCAGCCCTCAACTGGAGATTACGATCCTGGTCACGCTGCGCCTGATTGGTCTGCGCCTTGAGGCGCTCGATGCTGGCTTGCGCGTCGGCCACACCCTGCTGTGCGAGCGTCGGATCAATGCGGGCGAGGAGCTGGCCCTTCTTGACTTCTGAGTTGAAGTCCGCGAGCAGTTCGGAGACCTGGCCCGAGACCTGAGTGCCGACGCTGACCGTCGTCACCGCATTCAGGGCGCCCGTGGCCGACACCACCGACTGAAGGTCGCCTTTTTCGACCGTCGCGAAGCGGAAGGACGGCTTCGGCGTGGAGAAAGCGAACTGGCGAACCAGAAAGTAGCCGGCCGTGACCGTCGCCGCTAGGCCGAGGAAAATAACCAGCTTTTTCATGAAACTCATGCACCTTAGAGTGAGCAACCCCTGTGCCACGAAAAGTGTCCCGTTTGCACCGTTGCTCTTAAGGAATCCTAACTTTAGGACCGGCGGCGATCCTCCCTTGAGCATCAATCTACAAAGCGCGCATCACCACCAGGTTTTTCCGTATAGGCAGCGCGGAGATTGACTGGTTAAAAGACAATCCTTTCGGAGACAACCTTGCCTGATGGGTCGACCTTCACCTCGCAGAAAAATCCGTCGGCGCGACGGTCTGCGAAACGCAGGTCACGCCAGACGATGACCTTGAGGTCGCCCTCCGGCCGGACTTCGAGGCGCGGAAAGGCGGAGAAGTCAAGAAAGACGCGCGCCAGACCGCTGTCCTGCGCCGCGCGCGTGACCACCGCGTCCGGCTGAGTCCGCTCGAAGCTCAACTTGCTGCGGGTGGTTCCAACGGCGGGCACCGAACCGGATGCGAACGCGGCAGGGTTGCTCGCTAGAAAACGCCATCGATTCAAGGCAAGCGGATCAGGGAACGTCCTGACCAGCGTGAACTGAGGACCGACCAGGTCGCGAGCCTGCTCTTGAGCGAGCGAATGGGCGCCGGCGCGGAGCGTGATGTACGCGAGCACTCCAACCATCGCCCAGCGATTCGCGGACGGGCGCTTCAGGACGCGCGCGCCGAAACAGGCGCAGGCGAGCAGGAGCAGCAAGGTTGGATCGACGATGAAGATCCAGTCCCACGAGTACCAGTGAGTGTTGAACGGAAGAAGGGCGCGGGTCCCGTAGCTGGTCCACAGATCCTCCACGATGTGGATCACGAGACCGAGCCAGGCCACGAAGAACGTCGGCACCAAGGGCCTTTGAGACCTCGGCCACTTCGACAGAATCAACGCGAGCCCCGCCGCGAGCAGCGGTGTCGCAGGCAACGCGTGGGTGATGCCACGGTGATGTTCGAGGTAGGCAGCGGAGCCCCAAAGCCCGGTCACGATGTCGATGTCAGGCAGGTTGCAGGCGAGCGCCAACGTAAGAGTCGCGCCTGGAATTCGCCTATCGAGACCGAGCTGCGCGACCGCGACTCCGGTCAGGGTGTGGGTCAGATTGTCTATTGTTTAGCTGGGGGGCGTTGAACGGCCCCGCCCCCCAGACCCCCATACGCTGCGGCCGAATAAATCGGCCTTCGCTCTCGCTTCATGCTTGAGCGTGGAACGGCCCCGCTCCCCAGACCCCCATGCGCTGCGGCCGAGTAGATCGGCCTTCGCTCGCTTCTCACTTGGTTCCAACCATGTCTTCCGGTTTCACCCAGGCGTCGAACTGTTCTGCCGTGACAAGACCGAGTTCGATCGCGGTTTCCTTGAGGTTCTGACCCTTCTTGTGCGCGGTCTTGGCGATCTTCGCGGCGTTGTCGTAGCCGATGTGCGGGTTGAGCGCGGTCACCAGCATCAGCGAGTTCTGGAGGTTGGAGTCAATCTTCGCCGCGTTCGGCTCGATGCCATAGGCGCAGTTCGTACGGAAGCTCTCGGATCCATCCGCGAGCAGACGAGCGCTCTGCAGGAAGTTGTGGATGATCAGCGGCTTGAACACGTTCAGTTCAAAGTTGCCGGAAGCCCCGCCGATATTGATCGCGACGTCGTTGCCCATGACCTGCGCGCAAAGCATGGTCATCGCTTCGCTCTGGGTCGGGTTGACCTTGCCGGGCATGATCGAGGAGCCGGGCTCGTTTTCGGGGATCGACAACTCTCCGATACCACAGCGCGGACCGGATGCGAGCCAGCGGATGTCGTTCGCGATCTTCATCAGCGAAGCAGCGAGCGTCTTCAATGCGCCGTGCGCGTGAACGAGCGCGTCGTTGGCGGCGAGTGCTTCGAACTTGTTGGGCGCGGTCACGAACGGCAAGCCAGTCAGATCCGCCAGTTTTTTTGCGACGCGAACCGCGTACTCAGGATGCGCGTTCAAACCGGTGCCGACGGCCGTTCCGCCCAGCGCCAGTTCCGCGAGATGCGGAATCGAGGCCTCCACGTGCTTGAGGCTGTGGTCGAGCTGCGAGACATAGCCGGAAAACTCCTGACCCAGGGTCAACGGAGTCGCGTCCTGAAGATGGGTGCGCCCGATCTTCACGATGTCGCGGAAAGCCTTCGCCTTCTTGTCCAGTTCGTCGCGCAGGGCACGGACCTTCGGAAGAACCTCGTGGGTCAGCGCCTGGACCGCGGCCACGCTCATCGCGGTCGGAAAAACGTCGTTGCTTGACTGTCCCTTGTTGACGTCGTCGTTCGGATGGATCTTGCGCGTCTCGCCTCGCTCGCCACCCAGAATCTCGGAGGCGCGATTCGCGAGCACTTCGTTGGCGTTCATGTTCGACTGCGTGCCGGAACCGGTCTGCCAGATCGCGAGCGGGAACTCGCCGTCGTGCTTCCCGGCGATCACTTCGTCGGCCGCCTTCACGATGGCGTCGCCCTTGGTCGCATCGAGCGCCTTCAAGTCGACGTTCACGAGCGCCGCCGCCTTCTTGACGATGACCAGGGCCCGCACCAGCTCCGGCGGTATTTTCTCAGTGGAGATTCTGAAGTTCTGCAGCGACCGCTGGGTCTGCGCGCCCCAGAGGCGGTCTGAGGGAACTTCGATGGGTCCGAAGGTGTCTTTTTCGATCCGGGTGGAGGTCATGTCGGAGCGAAGTTTAAGGGGCGGGAGGCGACCCTGGTCGCGTGCGACAATTCCGCCATGAGACGGACTCTGGTTCTTGCGACCGCGCTCCTGCTGTCGGTCAGCTCCATTGAGCGCGTCGTCGCGCAGGACAAGGCCACGGTGGATCGCGCCTTCGACGCTTACTGGAACGCCGGTTCGGTGAAGGCCGCGGACAAAGCCGCGGAAGGCATCTTCTCGAGTGGCGCGTCCTTCGCCACCGTCGTCGGGCGACTGGCGGACGGACGCGCCTACAAGACGTCCGCTGAAACGGGCGAGATTCAGTGGCCGACCCTTGCAGGCGGAGGCTCGGCGCACGCGACCACGGTCGTGGTGCCGACGAACTACAACCCGATGGTCAAGTATCCGGTGCGCGTCTTCCTTCACGGCGGCGTCGCCCGTCCGGATGCGCCGGAAGGCGAGGGCTCCGGCCGGCCGAATCGGCCGAGGCGTCGCATGGAGTTCAAGCCCCAGTACATCGCGGTGTACCCCTCCGGTTATGCGGATGCGCAATGGTGGTTCTTCAATCAGGTGACGAACCTCAACGAGATCCTCGATCGCCTCAAGCGCTCGTACAACATCGACGAAAACCGCGTTCACCTCATGGGCGTGTCCGACGGAGGCACCGGCGCTTACTTCGTGGGCGCCAAGGATCCAACCCCGTGGTCGGTCCTCTTTCCTCTGAATGGATCGCTGCGCGTTCTCGCCAATCCCGCGACCCGCGCGGACGGAGACATCTTCACCACCAACCTCCGCAACCGGCCGATCTACGCGGTCAACGGTGAGCTCGATCCGCTTTATCCGGTCTCGACGGTGGTCCCGGTCCTGATCATGCTCCAGAAGGCCGGCGTGAACCTCACGTTCCGCCCCATGGCCGGAGCCGGTCACGACACGTCGTGGTGGCCGACGGAAGCGAGTGCGATCGACGCGTTCGAGGAAGACCACCCCCGCGATCCGCAACCCGAGTCGCTCTCCTGGGAAACCGAGCGCACGGATCGCTACAACCGTGTCTCGTGGCTGGTCATCGACCGTCTCGATCCCTCCAAGAGGGGGACGACGTTTGCGGACAGCAACACGATCGAGATCCAAGAGCCGGCCGACTTCGGCCTGCGCGTCGATTCACGACGGGGCGACGGACGCCAGGTTATTGAAATTATCCCCGGCACAAACGCGGCCACGATGGGACTGAAGAAGGGCGACATCATCCTGCGCATGGACGATTCTTCGATCCGAACCTCGGGCGACATAGGCCGTGTTTTCGACGAGCATCGCGCAGGCACTCGGATGTCTTTCGAGGTGGACCGCAAAGGGCAACGCCTCACGATGCAGGGCGACTTCCCACCCGATCCAAAACCGCCGCGCAAGGAAGAGACTTTCAAGCATTCCAGGCCTTCGGGCCGCGTGGATGTGGCGCGAAAGGGCAATACGTTCGACGCTCGGACGCGCGGGGTTGGCGCATTCACCCTGCTGCTCGCGCCGGGAGCGATCGACTTCGACAAGCCGGTCAAGGTGATCGTCAACGGCAAAGTCTCGTTCGACGGCCACGTTGAGCGCAGCGTTCAGACACTGCTTCGCTACGCGACTCGGGACAACGACCGCACCGCGCTCTTTGGCGCTGAACTTTCGATCCAGGTGCCTTAAAACCTGGCTGAGCGCCTTCATCACTTCTTAACGAGCGCTTCGTACAGTCCGTCCGTGGACATGGACGCCTTCCGGCTCGACCTGATCTATGCCGGTCGCGTCTGGCGGCGGCAGCCGGCGACCAGCCTGGCCGCGATCCTCGCGCTCGCCATCGGCATTGGGGCGAACACGACCGTATTCAGTTTCGTTTCGGGCGCCCTGCTCAAGCCTCTGCCGTATCCCGATCCGTCGGGCCTGG
>JBDTQB010000213.1:0-7711 GCA_039932395.1 Vicinamibacteria bacterium
TGAACCAGACGGAGCTGACCCAGCTCGAGGCCTCATTCAATACCTACTACGACACCGCCACTGCGACGACGAGGCAGATGATCGAGAAGACCAAAGGCGTCGATATCACCGCCGCTCTGACCACCATGCAGACGCAGTATCGGCAGGTGCGTGACACGCTTGCCTCGAACACCGAACGCGACAAGAAGAGTATGTCGGAAGGGTTTGAGAGCGCTCGCCAGGCCCAGAGTTCCGCGAATCTCCTCATCATCACCATCATCGTGCTCTGTCTGGCTCTGCTGGTGGGAGTTTCTCTCAGCGTGACCCGCGCCTTGGTCGGGCCGGTGGGCGACGCCGTTCTCGCGGCGCGCAAGTTGCGTGAAGGAGATGTCAGCGTGCGGTTCGAAAGCAAGTCCACCGATGAAGTCGGGCAACTCGTGCGCGCGCTCGCCGACGTCACCGCCTACCTGCAGGAGATGGCGGACCTCGCCCAGAATATCGCCGAAGGCGATCTCCGTCGCAGTTCCAGTCCTCGTTCAGCCGCAGACCGTTTCGGTCTCGCTTTTGGTGAGATGACGCGCCGGCTGGCCGACGTGTCGCGCGAACTCAAGATCCAGGCGGCGGGGATTGCCGCGGCCGCGCGTCAGGTGTCGTCGGCCGCGAGCGATCTGTCGGGTGGCACGTCCGACGTCGCGGCCTCTGTCGAAGAGACCCTTTCAAGCCTCGAAGAGATGCGCGCGTCGATTGCCGCGAACGCGGGGAACAGCCTTCAGATGGAGGACATGGCCGGTCGTGCCGCGAACGAGGCAACCGAGAGTGGCCGCTCCGTTGAGAGCACGGTGGCGGCGATGCGGGAGATCGTTCAGAAGATCACGATCATTGAGGACATCTCGCAGCAGACGAACCTGCTCGCCCTCAACGCGGCGATCGAGGCGGCGCGGGCGGGAGAACATGGTCGCGGCTTCGCGGTCGTCGCGGCCGAGGTCCGGAAGCTCGCCGAACGCGCCCAGACCGCGGCCCAGGATATTGGCGACGTGGCCGGCCGCAGCGTTGAGGTGGCGGAGCAGTCCGGCGCGCAGCTCAAAGAGCTTGTGCCCGTCATCCAGCGCACAGCACATCTTTGCCAGGAAGTGGCGGCCGCCTCGCGCGAACAGCAGAGTGGCGTCGAGCAGATCACCCACGCGATGTCGCGCGTCGATCACGTCACCCAGCGAAACTCAGCGTCGGCCGAAGAGCTGAGTGCTACCGCCGAGGAACTTTCGGGGCAGGCGACGGCTCAGCAGAAACTGGTCGCCTACTTCCGGCTGAAGAGCGCTGAGGATCAGAACAGCTAGAGCCGGACTTTGTGGTTCTGGAGAAAGTCCAGACTCGCCGGGAGGGACAACGGCCTTGCGAGCCAGTAGCCCTGAATGAGATCGCACTCTCGTTCGAGGAGAAAGCGGTGCTGGCTCTCCGTCTCGACGCCCTCGGCGACCACGCGCAGGCCGAGCTTGTGCGATAGCTCAATGACGGAGGTGGCGATCGCGGCCTGAGTGCCGTCGGTATCCACGCCCAGGGTGAACGAACGGTCTATCTTGACCACATCGAGGGGCAGGCTGCGCAACAGGTCGAGCGAAGCGAAGCCGGTGCCGAAGTCGTCGAGGCTGATGGAGAGTCCGGCACCGCGCAGCTCGCGCAGGACGCGCCGCGTGCCCTCCGGATCGGTCAATGCATTCGACTCGGTGATCTCGACCGCGAGCGACGAAGGTGGAAGGCCGTGCTTGTCGAGGCCCGCGCGAATATCCCGCACGAACGTTGGATGACGAAGCTGAATGGCGGAGGCATTGATCGCCATGCGCAACGGCGTCGCGCGGAGCAGGTTCAGTTCGCGGATCGCGCTGAGGGCGAGGTCGAGCACCATGCGTCCCATGGGAACCACGAGGCCGGTGGCTTCCGCGATGGGGATGAAGGCATCGGGCGCCACACGACGTCCGAGGAGATCCTTGGATCGCACCAGAGCCTCGAAGCCCGTGATGACGAGATCGCGGCTGCGAGCGATGGGCTGGAACTCCAGAAAAAACGCGTGGTCGCGCAGCGAGCGATGCAGGAAGCGATTCATCTCGAGACGCGCGGTGGCCGCACTCGTGAGGTCGCTTTCAAAAGCCACGGCCTGGTCGCGCCCGCGTTCCTTCGCGGCGATGAGCGCGATGTTCGCGTGGCGGAGCAGCTCGGCGGTGTCATCGGCATCCGCGGGGAACGAGGCGGTGCCGACGCTGGCGCTCAGGAAGAGTTCGTTGTCGTCGGCGATCCGGTAGGGCTCGCGCAGGCTCGCGACGATTTGATGGGAGAGCACGATGCTCGACCCCATGTCGCAACCCTTCAGCAGGACCGCGAATTCGTCGGCGCCCAGACGAGCGACCAGATCGACGGAGCGCACCAGAGAGTAAACACGCTGACCCGCTTCCTGAAGCACGAGGTCGCCCACCCGATGTCCGAGGAAGTTCGCCGACTTGAAGCGGTCGAGACCGATCAGGATGATGCTCAGGGGTTCGTTGGATCGCTTCGCCTCGGCGATGGCGATGTCGGTGCTGTTCCTGAAGAGGGTGCGATTGGGCAGATCGGTGAGCGCGTCGTGCGACGTGAGGTGGATGGCTTCCGCCTCGGCGCGTCGCTTGTCGGTCATGTCCACCAGCGTGACCACGATGGTGTTCTTGTTGGTGAGACTGATCGAAGTGACGCCGACCTCGACCAGCCGAACCTCGCCGTCTTTGCGTCGGACCCGGGTCTCGTAGTGAGTGGACGAGGACGCTGTCCCGGCGAGTCGGGCCGCGGCGCGCTGCGCCATCGCCGGTCGTTCCTCCTCGATCAGAAAGCTCATCACGCTCATGCCCGGCAACTCCGCGACGCCATACCCGAGATCGCGCGCCGCCGCCTCGTTCGCGTAGACGATCTCGCCCTCTTGATGCATCACGATGCCGTAGACCGCGCTGTCGGCGAAAATGCGGAAGCGTTCCTCGCTCTCGTGAAGAAGCTCGAACGCCCGCACCCGCGTGGTGATGTCGCGGAAACTCCAGACCCGGCCGACCATCCGGTGGAGCACCGAGACCGGCCGCGTCTCATGCTCGATGACGCGGCCATCCGTCAGCCGGCACCTGCCGTGCGCGCGGGCGTCACGATCGGCCATCATGGTATCGAGGTGGTTCAAGAAGTCGGCCGGCTCGATGAGGCTCTTGATCAAAGCGGCGACAACCTGTCGCTCGTCGCGCGTCATCAGTGTCGCGCGCGGGATGCCCCAGATCTCGACGAATCGGTCGTTATAGGTCAGCACGCGATTGTCCGGGCTGAGGACGATGATGCCGTCAGACGCCGCGTCAAGCACCGCGGAAAGCAGCGTTTCCGGCCCCTCGTCCGGTTGGACGGCCGGGGCGACGGCGAGCAGACGACTCAGTGCCCCGGTCTTGTGGGCCGACGACGAATCAGCGGTGCTTGACATGGTGCGGGAGAGTTTTCAAGACCCAGAGGCCACGGGCACAGGCCGGCACGTGCCTGATTCCCGAACGACCGCTTCGGAACGACCTTCAGAGGTAGCTTAAGTGTATCGCTCAGGGCGAAGCGCCGTGCTACTTGTCGAGGATCAGCGTATACCTTGCCGGACCGGGAAGGAAGGGTGTCTTCTCGCCCTTGAGCCAAGCCTCGTGCCCGGCGCCGAAGTAGGGCGAGAGCGGATGCGACGTCTGACCTGACGGCATGTGGAAGAAGCCCTGGTCTTCGTGCCCTGGGGAGACGACGAAACGCTCCGACGCGCCATTGGTCGGGGTGTGAACGCGGGGCATGTTTTCGTCGCCCGGCAGAGGATCGTGTTTCATGTCGAGGTACTTGGATAACGCAGGCACGGCACGAGAAAGGGGATGCTGAATTCGGGCGGCGTTGCGCTCGCCCCAGGTGCGCTCGGCGAGCTTGCGCCCGTCCTTCGTGAGGTCGGCGATTGTCGCCTTCATCGCGTCGAGACGCAGCGCCTTCCAGTCGGCGTACTTCGGATCGAGAAGGTGCATCGGCTCGTTGGTGACCATCGCCCAAAGGGGGCCTTCGCTCTGCCACATTCGGTTGTACCGAAAAGCGGGATCGAGCTTGAGCGCGGGAGCGATCAGTGGCGCAAAGACACGATCGGACGTCGCCAGACGGAAGGCGCGGACGATTCGGAACCCCACCGAGTCGACGGAGGCATGCGCGCCCCAGTTGGTGATGAAGCCTTTCGCTTCCTTGAGCAACGGGTCGGACCCGATCGTGGCGTCGTCGAGGGTCGCGAGTGCCAGCTTCTGCCAGCGATCCAGAAACACCGCGCGGTTGTCGAGCTGGATGTCCATCATGTCGGACGCCGACAGCTTCTCCTTCGCGCGCAGATCATCACGAATTTGCCGGGCGCGGGCGCCGAGTGCGTACCGTCCTTCGCCCATGATGGCAAGCATTGGGCCCGAGACGACACGCGCGTTGGCGGTCCATAGTTTTCCGTCCGCAGGATCGACGATTGTGGGCACGTCCGCGCTCGCAACGTAGCCGTCCCAGCGACGCGAGGGGTCAGATCGAGTGACGGGAAGCCGTCCTTCAAAGCCGACGCGGTTTGGGATGCGACCTGCGACGGTCCAGGCGATTCTGCCCGTGCTGTCCGCGAGCATCGCGTTTTGTGGCGGCGCTCCGGCGTTGTGCGCGGCTTCGATCGCTTCTTCGAGCGTGTTCGCGCTTTCAATGTCCAGGAGCTTGAGGTTGACCGCATGAGGATCGTGGGCTGTCCACTGATACGCGTAGAGCGGCCGATTGTGATCCTGATGAAGGACCGGACCCCAGATGGTGTTGAGAACCTCCAGCGTGCGCGCCGGCGCGCCTTTGACTTGGATGGTCTCGGTGGAGCGCTCGAACTCCTTCGGACCGTCGGCGGTGAGATACGTGTTCTGTTTGACGCCCGGCTCGATGACCACGAGGTCGTTCCAGTCACCTTCGGTATTGGTGAAGCCCCAGGCGACGTGGCCGTTGCTTCCGGCCACGATTCCCGCAGCGCCCGGCAAGGAGACGCCCGTGACCGTCCGCGGCTTTCCGTCCGCGTCGGGGAACCGCAGGCGGATCCGATACCAGATATTCGGGACCGTGATCTCGAGGTGCATGTCGTCGGCCACCATGGCCTGACCGTTGACCGAGTGCGCCGCATCGACCGCCCAGTTGTTGCTGCCGATCGAGGAGAGATTGTCCTCGGGATCGATGCGGTCGGGGGAGAGATGGTTCGCGGCGACTTTCGCGAGCGGCAGAGTGCCGCGGAGGTCGATGATCTCGGAACCAGGGATGGCGGTGTTCACGATCGGGTCACCCTGAATCGGCGCATCCCATTCGGTCCCACGAGGCGCCAGGAAATCGAAGAGCGCGGGCGGCAGGGCGTCGCGCATCACCGCCAGGGTGTTCTCGTGTTCGCCCCTTGACTCATGAAGGGTCAAGAACATCGCCAGCACACACAAGACGGAATCTTCCGCTTTCCAAGCGGCTGGGTCGGCGCGAAGGAGTACGTACTCATACGGACGCACACGCAGCGCGTTGAGCCCCGCGTTCACGCCTTCGACGTACGCGTTGGTGAGCGCACGTTCCTGGGGAGAGAAGAGCGCCACAGATTCCTGCGCGACGCGGCGGAATTGGTGGATGCGCACGTCTTCGTCGACGGGAACGGTGGCCGCGCCGATCAATTCAGAAAGTTCCCCCGCGGCGCGCCGGCGCATGAGGTCCATTTGGAAAAAACGCTCCTGGCCGTGAAGGAAACCGGTGGCGCGAGCGACGTCGATGCGATCACTCCCGGAAACGGTGGCGACGCCATTCGCATCGCGTTCGATCGTGACCGCGCCCTTGAGTCCGCTGAGGGCCAGTTTCCCGTCAAGAGTCGGAAGCGAGCCTCGCAACGTGAAAGTCGCGGCCAAACCTACGAGGACCACGATCAGGAGCAAACAGGTCGCGAAGGTCCGAAGGACACGCCTTCGCCGAAGGGCTCTCATGTTTGCGCTCCCGATGGATGATCAGTACTTCAGTAGTTTGCGGAGGGTGGGAAGGAGGTCGGGCTTGGGAGACAGCATCTCTTCGAGCGCCTCTGCGAAGGGGATCGGAGTATCCGCGCTGCCAAGCCGGGTGACCGGTGCGTCGAGATCGCCGAAGGCTTCCTGCGAAATGGTGGCTGCGACTTCGGCGCCGAAACCGCCGGTGAGCGGAGCTTCGTGGAGGACCAGCACCTTCGCCGTGCGTCGCACGGATTCGAGGACGGTCTCTTTATCCCAGGGAAGGAGGGTGCGCAGGTCGATGACTTCAGCATCGAACCCTTCTGTCGCGAGAGTCGCGGCCGCGTCCAGAGCCCAATGGACGGCGACGCCGTAGGCGACGATTGTGATGTCGGAGCCCGCGCGCGCGACCCGCGCCTTGCCGATGGGGGTGGTGAAGTAGCCCTGGGGGACAAGCCCCTTGAGCGACCGGTAAAGCCCTTTGTGCTCAAGGAAGAGAACGGGGTTGGGCTCGACGAGCGAGGCGAGGAGCAGGCCCTTGGCATCTTCAGGAGTCGAGGGCGCGATCACGCGCAAGCCCGCGACGTGAGTGAACCAGGCTTCGACGTTCTGGGAATGGAACGGACCGGCGCCACTCCCGCCGCCGGAAGGCGTGCGAATCACGCAGGGCACGCTCGTGCCCCAGCGGTAATGCGTCTTCGCCAGGTTGTTGACGATCTGATTGAAGCCGCAGGAGATGAAGTCGCCGAACTGCATCTCCACCACGGGGATGAGGCCGTCGATGGCGAGGCCCAGGCCCGCGCCCAAGACGCCCGATTCGATGATGGGAGTATTGCGCACCCGTTCACGCCCGAACTCCTCAACGAATCCTTTGGTGACCTTGAAGACGCCGCCGTACTCGGCGATGTCCTGACCCATCAGGACCACGCGTGGATCGCGGCGCATGCCGATCTGGAGCGCGTCGGTAATGGCGTCGATGTAACGCATCTCCTTCACGGGCGTTCCAGGCGCGGGGGCAACCGGCGAGGGAGACCCCGCGTAGACGTCCTCGAGCTCCTTCTGGCGCGTAGACACCGGCTCCGGCGCCGCGAGCGCTTCGTCGGCCAGCTGGTCGATCTCGTCCTTGAGAGTGGCCCGGAGCGATTCGATCTCGAATGTGCTCATCACGCCCATCGCCTTCAGCGAGGTCTCGAACCGCGCGAGCGGGTCCTTCTTCCCCCACTCCTCGAAGAGTTGCGGAGGAACGTAGGCCGTGCCCGAGGCCTCCTCATGACCGCGCATGCGGAAGGTCTCGAACTCGAGAAGAGTCGGCCCTTCGCCTTTGCGAGCGCGGGCCGCCGCTTCGCTGGTCGCGCGATAGACCGCGAGAATGTCGTTGCCGTCCACCGTCTCGCCGCGCATGCCGTAACCGATGGCGCGATCAGAGAGGCGAGCGCATGCGTATTGCTCACGGCTTGGCGTGGAAAGGCCGTATTGGTTGTTTTCGATCACGAAGAGCACCGGAAGTTTCCACACCGCAGCGAGATTTAACGCTTCGTGGAAATCACCCTCGCTGGTGGCGCCGTCGCCGGTGAACGTGGCGGCGACGCGATTCGTTTTCTTGATCTGGCTCGACAATCCCAATCCACACGCGACCGGGAGCATGGCGCCGAGGTGGGAAATCATTCCGACCAGAGACTTCTCCGGCAAACCGAAGTGGAAGGTGCGATCGCGGCCCTGGGTGATGCCGC
>JBDTQB010000214.1:0-7676 GCA_039932395.1 Vicinamibacteria bacterium
CCGTGAATGAGGGAGAGAGGTTTCCCCGGGAGCCTCGTGGAGGCAAACCGCGCCGGGATGATCGCTGCGACTCTCAACTAGCGGTACTTTACCTGCCTCGCGCGAAACGGGTGAAAATTTATCAACGGTTCTTGCATGGCCTAAATCATGCTTTGAATTCTGCCTGTCCCGCCAGATTCATTTTTTTGTCCTTCCTTGGAGTCAAGCTTGAAGCTCATTCAGGCCGTTTGCGTCCTCACCTTGGGAACGGCACTTGCCTGCGTTCAGGTCCAGCCCGCGACGGATACCGGTGCCATCAGCGCATCTGGCGCGGCCTCCAGCTCAACCGGGCCGTCCTCCGCCGGGACTCCCAGCCCGACTCCCGTGGCCACGGTGACGCCCGGATCGGGCGTCCCCACCCCGACACCCACGGCCAGCCCCACCGGCGCAAGTCTTGCGTATACCCCCGATCTTCAGCCGGTTTTTGCGTCCGACTGTCTTGTTTGCCACAGTGATCGAAACCCACTGGGGCGATATTCCATGAGCTCGTACGCCGCCGTCCTGAAGGCGGTGACTCCGGGAAACGCATCGAGCACTCTGGTCCGAGTCACGCAATCGAACGGCAGCATGTACCGCTATTGGAGTGGAGACCGTGCCGCCAAGGCCGTCCTGACTCGCGACTGGGTCGTCACAAGCCGTGCGGCGCAGACCCGCTAGGCGGAGAATCATGAAACAAAAATTCCGTCTTCTCATCTTTGTGCTGGCCGCACTCCGTCTTGCTGCGCCTCCGGCGTTTGCCGCGGAGAAGGCTTCCAGGCCATCACCGGCTCCTGATTTCAGCCTGAAAGACGCCGCGGGACAGGTGCATACGCTCGCGGAGTTCAAAGGCCGCGTGCTTGTGGTCGACTTCTGGGCCAGCTGGTGCGGCCCCTGTAAGACCTCTTTCCCCGCGCTCGACGCGCTTCAGGAGGAGTTCCAGGGCGAAGGCCTTCAGGTGCTCGCCATCAATGTCGACGAGAACGCGAAGGACGCCCATGCCTTTCTGGCTGGGCGCACGCCGTCCCTGACCGTTCTGTTCGATTCGAAAGGGAAGTCGCCCCTCGACTTCAAGGTTGAAGGAATGCCGAGTTCCTTCCTGATCGACCGCGAAGGCAACCTCAGGTTTCAGCACATGGGTTTCAACGCCAAGTCAAAGGCGGAGTTCCGCCAGCAGATTTCTCTTCTTCTGAAGGAAGGCTCCCCCCATGCCCAGCAGTGATCGCGCGAATCCCTCCCGTCGCGCAGTTTTCGCGGTCTGTCTTCTCGCCGCCGTATCCGGCGCCTGTGCGAGTGTTCAGCCCTGGCAAAGAGCGCGGCTGGCGGATCCTTGTATGACCTTCGAAGCGAATGCAGCGCTCACCGCCTACGCATCGCACTGGCAGGAATCCCGCGAAGGTTCCTCCGGCGGAGCCGGCGTGCAGGGCGGTGGCTGTGCCTGCAAATAGCGGCTCCCGCAGCAGGCTGCCTTTTCGACTTGGCCTGACCGCCGGCGCGCTCGCGACCGGCGCGCTCTTCGCGATGGTGTTCGCGCCGACGTTTGGAAGGAAGTCGGAATCCGAGGACATCAACATCTTCTTCCACGGGTTCCAGGATTCCCGCGGCGTCACCGTTCTTAGCCCCACCGTGGATCTGACGAAGGACTTCACCGACCGCACGTCATTGAAAGCCAAGTTCGGAGTGGATGCCATTTCCGCTTCTTCCGATTCCTGCGCGCGATGCCATCCAGATGGCATACGAAGCGCGCGGGCGGTGGCTTCGGCCACCCTGAATCGCAAGTATGGCGACACGACGGTCGGCATCGGTGGTGAGTTCTCGCAGGAAAACTTCTACCGTGCGACCACGTTGTCGACGTCCGTTTCGCGCAATCTGAACAAGGGAAATACCACGATCGCGGGCGGCTACGCCTTCTCATTGAATCAGCCCGTTCTTCATCCGAGCGAGTTCACCGAACGGCAGTACGCGCACGATGCCTACGCATCGGTCACGCAGACCCTGACCAAGACCACGGTTGTCCAGGTGGGAGTTGAAGTCGCGCAGATCCGCGGCTACCAAACGAGTCCCTTTCTACGCGCTGCGTTGAATGGCGTCCTGGTTCCGGGAAACAGCCCGGATCTGAGGAACCGCTACACTTTCAGCGCGCGGATTAAGCAGGCTCTGCCTGCTTCTACCTATCTCGACATCGACTATCGCCGCTATCACGACAGTTGGCAGCTCGACTCCAACTCGTTCGGCATCGGCCTGTCCCGCCATTTTGGCGACACCATCGTTGCAAGCGGCGCGGTGCGGCTCTACGATCAGACGGGCGCGTATTTCTACGCCCCCTCGTACACCGGGAGCCCGCTCTACTACACCGGTGACTTTCGCCTCTTCCCGTTCAACTCCGACCTTGTGACGGGGCGCGTTGTCTATACGCCGAAGGATGGTCTATTTGGCATGCGTCCCGGCAGCGCGCTGACTCTTCAGTACGAGCGCTATTGGACGACCCGTAGTTTTGATGCGGCGATCTTCACCGGCGGGATCACCATTCCCTTCGGACGGAAAGCGCCCTGACGAAGACGGCAGGCATGCGACGACGGTTCGTGGCGCTGCTGTGTGGATCCGTAGTTCTGGGAGCAGCGAGTGCTTCGCGCGGGACCGAGACCAGGGAGTTCCGCTACTTGATGGGGACCTCGGTTCAGGTTGCCGTCTTTGGAGGAGATGAGGTCGCGCGCAAGGCGGCGATCGCCGAAGCGTTCGCGGCGATCGAGGAAGTCGATCGGCTGATGAGCAACTACCGCGAGGATTCCGAACTCGCGCTGATCAACGCCCGCGCCGCCAAGGGTCCGGTGCCGGTTTCGGCCCCGATGTTCTCGGTTCTCGAAGCGGCGAAGCTCATTTCCTCCAAGAGTCGAGGCGCCTTCGATGTCACGGTTGGGCCGCTGGTGAAGCTCTGGGGCTTTCACGACAAGAAACCGCACCTGCCAACGCCCGCGGAATTGACGGGCGTCCGTCCCCTGATCTCGAACGCCAATCTCATCCTCGACGTTCCGGGTCGTTCGGTTCGTTTCGCCCGGGAAGGCGTCGAGCTGGACTTGGGCGGCATTGCGAAAGGATTTGCAGTGGAGCTTGCGGGGGGCGTGATCCGCCGTCGTGGGCTCCGCGCGTTTATCGACGCGGGCGGCAATCAATACATGGTCGGATCACCGGATGGGAAGCCGCGGTGGACGCTTGGGATCAAGGACCCGGAGGCGCCGGAGCACCTGCTTGCCACGATCGACGTGGACGAAGGCTCGGTGTCGACCTCCGCGCAGGGTTCGAATTTTCTTACGGCCGGCGGCCGGAAGTACGGCCACATCCTCGACCCTCGAACGCTGGAGCCCGCCGCAGCGCGCCTGAGCGTGACCGTCGTCTCGAAGGACGCGACGCTTGGCGATGCCTTGAGCAAGGTCGGCTTCCTGCTCGGCCCGCGTGAGGCGCTCGCGGTAATCGAATCATTTCCCGAGACGAGCGCCATCATTTTTTTCCGAGACGAGAACGGTGCGCTTCACTCCGTGGCCTCGCGGGCGCTCCAGCCATACCTTGAACGCACGACTCCGCCGCGCTGAGCCCAGGGTGTTGACGCTCTACATCCCTAAGATGTAGATTGCCTACATCATGGCCACGAGAGTCAAAAGCCCGAACCGCCAGGACCTGCTGCCGGGCACGTTGGATCTTCTGATCCTTCAGACCTTGCAGTGGGGGCCGCAGCACGGGTACTCCATCACGACGGCGATCCGAGCGGGGTCGAGCGACGTGCTTCAGGTGGAGACTGGGTCACTGTATCCGGCGCTTCATCGCCTCGAGCGGCAGGGCTTCGTGAAGGCCTCCTGGGAGACCTCGGTCAACAAACAGCGGACGCGCGTCTATCGCCTCACCCCATCCGGCAAGAAACAATTGACGGCCGAGCGCTCACGCTGGGAAACCCTCGCGACCGCAATGGTCGGCCTTCTGTCCCCGGTGAAACCTGAGGGGGTCGCGTGAAGATCGGGCCGTTTGGTTCTGAGGAACGGAACGACGAACTGGACGAGGAACTCCGCGCCCATGTCACGATGGCCGCCCAGGATCTCGAAGAGCGCGGTCTGTCTCATGAAGATGCGGTCAGCCGCGCGCGCCGAGAGTTTGGGAACGAGACCGCGATCCGCGAAGCGACCAAGGACGCGTGGGGGCGAAGGATCGCCGAGGATCTCGCTCAGGATCTCCGCTATGGCGTGCGTGGGCTGAGGCGCAATCCCGGATTCACCTTTGTGGTCCTGTTTTCCTTCGCCATCGGCATTGGGGCCAACGCTGCGATCTTCACGCTTGTCGACGCCACGCTGAACCGGCCGCTCCCGTTTCCCGACTCGGATCGCCTGGTTGTCCTCACGGACGAGAACGTCGCCAAGGGGCGCTTGGGCGAAGGTGTCGCGCCGGGAAACCTGATCGACTGGCGCGCCGACAACCGCGTCTTCTCGGGCCTCGCCGCTTCCTATGCGCGGAGCGTGGTGGTGAGCGAAGAGGAAGATTCAGAGATCGTGATCGGCGCTCAAGCGACCGAGGATTTCTTCACCGTGCACGGCGTTCGGCCTACGATCGGGCGCACCTTCTCTCCCGAAGAACTCGAAGCCGGCATGACCGAGACGGTGGGCGGGTCGGATGCCGGGCCGGTGGTCATAGGAGAGCGGCTCTGGCGGCGGCGCTTTGGCGCCTCGCCCGAGGTGATCGGCCGGACCTTGTCGCTCGACGGCGTCACCCGACGCGTCATCGGCGTCATGCCCGTGTCCTTCATTGCCTCGGGCGCGGAGGCCGAGTTGTGGCTGCCCTGGAACCTCAAACGCGCCTATCCGCGCCTCAAGGCGGTGCCGCGCGACTTCCGGTTTCTGCGGGCGGTGGGGCGCTTGAAGGCCGGAGTCACGATGGCGGTCGCCCAGGAACGCTTGACCGCGCTTGCCGCCACGCAGGCGCACGACTATCCGGACGCGAACGCGGGCTGGACCGTGCGTCTGGCGCCGCTTCGCGAGGCCATGGTCGGAGAGACACGGTCGACGCTCCTCGCCCTTTTTGTCGCGGTGGGGCTGGTTCTGTTGTTGATGTCCGCGAACGTCGCGAATCTGCAGATGGCGCGCGGTGCTGCGCGTGAACGGGAAATGGCGGTGCGCCAGGCGATGGGCGTCACCCGGCCTCGATTGATCCGCCAACTCCTCACCGAAGCTTTGATGCTGTCCTTCATGGGCAGCGTGGCGGGGATCGCGCTGGGAGCCGTGCTGGTGCGCTATCTCCTTGTTCTTGCCCCGCCGTCGATTGTCGCCATGGACGGCGTTTCGATGAACCAACGTGTGCTTGCCTTCACGCTCGCGATCACGCTGGGGGTGAGCCTCGTCTCGGGGCTGTGGCCTGCGATCCGAACATCTCGAGTCGGTCTCGCCATCGCCTTCCGGCGAAGCAACTCCGGATCCGGGTCACTCAAGCTTGGGGTGAGACGCACCCTGGTCGCGGCCCAGGCGGGCATCTCTTTCGTCCTCATTGTCGGTGCCATGTTGCTGGTTCAGAGCGTGGGCGCGCTTCGTCACGTTGACACAGGATTCGACGTGGAGAACCGACTCATGGTGCGCGTTTCGCTCAACACCAAGAAGTACGACACCGACGTCAAGCGCATCGCCTACTTCGACGAGGTAACCGATCGCCTGCGCGCGCTGCCCGGCGTCGTCAAGGTTGGCGCCACGACGGTCCTTCCGATGAGCGAAGGCGGCACCGACTTCAGTCGACCCTTCTGGCGCGAAGATCGCGAACGGCCCCAAAGCGGTCCGACGCCCATTGATGTGCGAATGATTCTGCCCGGCTACGTCGACGCGATGGGAATGCGGATGGTAAGCGGGCGCAACGTGGACGACCGTGACCGTGCCGGAAGTGGCGACGTCGTGGTGATCAACCAAAGTTTCGCGAGGACCACCTGGCCCGGCGAAGACCCGGTGGGGAAGCGGGTCGTCCTAGATTACCGCGGCGGAACGTACCCGTACGAGATCGTCGGTGTGGTCAACGACACGCGCTACTACGGCCCGCGCAGCGACGCGCGGCCGGAGGTGTTCATTCCCTATAAGCAGAACGCTTATCCCGCGCTCTTTTTCGTCATTCACTCGAGTGTGCCTTCGGAGACGCTGATCGCATCGGCTCGCGAGGTGGTGCGCTCCGTCGATCCCCGGCTGCCCGCGCAAAACGTGGCGACGGTCTCCTCGCTCGTCGATCAGCGTATGAAAGCTGAACGGCTCGCCGCGTGGCTCTTTGGGGCCATGGCGCTCATCGCACTCCTCATGTCGGCGCTGGGCGTCTGGGGTGTGATCGAATACGCGGTCGGCCAGTCGACGAAAGAAATCGGCTTGCGGGTGGCGCTTGGGGCGTCGTCCCGGAGTGTGTTGCAGGATGTCCTGAGCAGGGCGCTGGGCTTGATTGGGTCGGGCATCGGCCTCGGTTTGATCCTGCTCTGGCCTTTGTCCCTCGGGCTCCGGTCCCTCCTCTTTGGCGTCTCCCCTCTCGATCCGTTCGCGATCCTCGGAAGCATCGTGCTGCTTCTCGTTGTGGCGCTGATCGCAAGCGCCTCGCCCGCGCTCAAGGCGGCTCGGCTTGATCCAGCCACCGCATTGCGAGCGGTTTGAAACAACGATCGGGACGTCGAGGCGAGTGCTTGGCTGCTAACGCGCACGGGCAGCTAGGCTGCGCGGATGCTCAAAGGCGTGATTTTCGATTTCGACGGCGTGCTGGTGGACAGCGAGATGGCCCATTTCGAGGCGTTCCGCACGGTGCTTTCGGAGCACGCGGGCTTTGAGATCGCGTTCGACGAGTACACCGATCACTATCTCGCGCACAGCGACCACGTGGGCACGCATCGCGCGCTCGAGCGGCATGACCAGCCCACTCCGCCCGATCGCGTCGAAGATCTCGCGATGCGCAAGAAGAAGGTGTTCGCCGAGCTGCTTCCACAGATCGCCTTTTTGCCTGGAGCGCGCGAGCTGATCCTCGCCCTTCACGATGCAGGTGTTCCGCTGGCAATCGCGTCGGGGGCACGCCGGGTGGAAATTCAGTCGCTCCTGGAAGCCGGCGGGATTCTCGACAAGTTCAAGGGCATCGTTTCGGCCGATGACGTCGACAACTTCAAGCCTCATCCCGAGCCCTATCTACGAGGTCGCGCGCTTGTAGGCGCTAAGGACGATCCTCGGGGTGTGGTGGCGTTCGAGGATTCGCCGACCGGGATGGCTTCGGCCCGTGCCGCCAACCTGCGCGTTGTGGGTGTGACGAATTCCTGCCCGCGCGAGCGTCTGGGGCTGGCGCACCGTGTGGTGGATTCCCTCGCGGAACTTTCTCTCAAGGACCTGGAGACTTTCGCGTCGTCGGTCTGATTCTGAGTGCGGGGCATGGGACCCGATAAGTCTCCCAGGGCTTCTATGCTTCGTCCATGGAAGATCCGGTGTTGCATGATCTCGTGGCGATGGGGCGTTTCTTCTCATCGCTCGATGGAATCGGCGTGAAAGGCGTGAAAGCGGGGAAGGGCAAGGCACCCGAGCGTTCTGTCGGCCCGCCCGCGCCTGCGCGTTCGGTGTCGTCCGCCCAGGCGCCCGGCTCCACCGAGTCGCTGCGGCTGACCATCGTTGAGGCGGGGAAGGCTTTCGAGG
>JBDTQB010000215.1:0-7654 GCA_039932395.1 Vicinamibacteria bacterium
TCCGCATCCTCGCCACCAACCGCAAGGCCCTCCACGAATTCGACATCATCGAGAAACACGAGGTGGGCATTGCTCTGCGCGGCACCGAGGTCAAGGCCTTCCGTGAGAACGGCTTCCAGTTCCGCGACAGCTACGTCGAGTTCCGTAACGGCGAACTGTTCCTCTCGGGCGCCTCGATCGCGCCTTATTCGCACGGCAATCGCGCCAACCATTCCGAGGAACGACAACGGAAACTTCTGATGCGCAAGAAGGACATCATGAAGGTCGGCGGCAAGGTGACCGAGAAAGGCCTCACCCTCATTCCCTTGAAGGCGTACTTCAAGGGCGGCCTGGTGAAATTCGAGATTGGCCTTGCCCGCGGACGGAAGTCCCACGACAAACGCGACGCGATCAAGCAACGCGACATCGACAAGGATGCCCGCCGGGAGTTGAGTGCGCACCGGAAGACCTAAGAGACCCGATGTCCCGCGTCGCCATCCTCCAGCCCAACTACATCCCGTGGAAGGGCGTGTTCGACATGATCCAGCAGGTCGACACCTTCGTGTTTCTCGATGACGCTCAATACACCGACCGCGACTGGCGGAACCGGAACAAGATCAAGAAGGCCGACGGAGCCACGCAATGGCTCTCCGTGCCGGTCAACGGCGGGCGGGGTCTGCGCATCTGCGACGTGACCATCGATACGACCCAGTCCTGGCAGCGCAAGCATGTCGAATCGCTCCGACACAGCTATGCCAAGACGCCGTTCTTTAAGACTTACGCGCCGCGCTTCGCCGAACTCGTCGAAGCTCCGTACGCCAGCCTGGCCGAACTCGATATCGCGTTGACCATCCAGGTCTGCGATTGGCTGGGCCTGAAGACGACGTTCAGAAAGTCCTCCGAGATGATCGCGCCGGGGGTGAAAGACGATCGCCTCATCGAGATCCTCTCCCTCGTCGGCGGGAGCCACTACCTGTCTGGTCCAGCCGCGCGGGATTACATTCGCCCCGAACGGCTCGCGGAAAAGAAGATTGGCCTGAGCTGGATGAACTATGGTGGCTACCCGGAGTATCCCCAGATCTCCTCGCCGTTCGAGCACGGGGTCACGATCCTTGACTTGCTCTTCGCGGTTGGCCCCGCGGCGCCGGACTACATCTGGGGCAAACACAGACAGCCTTGACCATGACACCTCGATCGCCGGGAGTAGCGCCGTTGAAGCTGTCCATCGTCAGCACGATGTACCGATCCTCTCCATTTCTGGAGGAGTTTTGCGCGCGCACGCTCAGGGCCGCGCAAGCGCTGACGCCCGACTTCGAACTCATCCTGGTCAACGATGGGTCGCCCGATGACTCGCTGGCCCTCGCCTTGAAGCTTCAGTCGGCGGCGCCCCACATCCAGGTGGTCGATCTCTCGCGAAACTTCGGACACCACGCGGCGATCGTGGCGGGACTGGAACAGAGTCGGGGCGAGCGCGTCTTCCTGATCGACTGCGACCTGGAAGAGCAGCCCGAATGGCTTTCGGTGTTCGCCGAAAAGCTGGATACGAGCGGGGCGGATGTCGCCTTCGGCGTGCAGCAGGAGCGCGTGGCCGCCTATACGTCCAACCTTTTTGGTGAAACGTTTTGGAAGGCGCTGAATTTCATGAGCAGCGTCCCCATCCCCCACAATCCCATGACCTGCCGACTCATGACCCGCCGCTTTGTCGACGCCGTCGTGAGAGTCGAGGACCGGGTGCTGTACCTGGCGGGTGTATTCGCATGGACTGGCTTCCGCCAGGAACCGGTGCTCCTCAAGAAGATCGCGCGCGCAACCACATCCAAGTCGACCTACAACCTACCGCGCAAGATCATCCAGGTCGTGGATTCCTTCTCCTCCTTCAGCGTCATGCCCCTCTCCTTGATCTTCTTCCTGGGGCTCCTGATCTGGCTGGGCTCCATGACCTTCGCGCTTTATCTCCTGGTACAGAAGCTGTTGACCCCCACGCTGATTCTGTCGGGCTTCACGACGATCACCTTGTCCATCTGGTTCCTGGGCGGGATCACCATCCTGGTTCTGGGTGTCCTCGGGCTGTACCTCGCCAAGGTATTCCAGGAAGTGAAACGCAGGCCTTTGTACCTGGTCCGTGACGTCTATCGAGGCGAGAAATGAAGGAGAGCCTGGACGCCTTTGTTGGTGCCTACGTCGACGGCGGGACCGCTTATTCCTTCGACAACGACATCATGCTCAACTGGTACCCACGTCGCATCAACGCGCTTTGCCCGCCTGAGGCGCGCCTGCTTGAGCTGGGTGTCGGCCACGCGATCACGACCCCCCTCTTCGCGAATCACTTCTCCCGGCACGTGGTCATCGATGGCTCCCTTGCCGTGATCCAGCAGTTCCAGACGCGCCTTCCCGCCTGCAAGGCGCACGCCGTGCACTCCTACTTCGAGACCTTCGAAACCGACGAGCGGTTCGATGTCGTGGTCATGGGCTTTGTTCTGGAGCACGTTGACGACCCGCGCGTCATCCTCGATCGTTACCGGCGTTTTCTTCGGCCGGGGGGACGATGCTTCGTGGCGGTGCCGAACGGTCAGTCTCTGCACCGCAGGTTCGGCCAGGCCGCAGGCCTTCTTGAAGATTGCCTGGCGCTTGGCCCCGGCGACCTCGCCTTCGGTCATAAACGGCAATATTCGGTGGCGTCCCTCAGCGACGACCTGGAAGCAACGGGCTACCGGATTGTCCGCAAAGAAGGCATCTTCCTGAAACCGATGACGACCAGCCAGCTGGAATCGCTTCATCTCCCCGCCGCGACCATTCAGGGAATGTGCAAAGTCGGCATCGACTATCCAGAGCTTTCCTGCGCTCTGCTGTTCGAGGCCGTGGCTCTAACCTAACTGAGGTTAGGTCGCGGAAGTCACAAGCGAGCTGATCCGTCCGCCGATCTGCGTGCCCCTCACCAGGTTGTCCGAGTAGTAGGGGTCGAATCCGGCGCGGGCCATGGCCGCGCGCGTGAGGTCGACATCGTAGTCGATGCGATGGAGCGCGAAGGCGGCGCCGTTCCATGTGCCAAACGAGGCGCGGGGATCACCATCTCGTGGCTGCCCCACCGAACCTGGATTGCAGTACGTCTTCCCCTCCTGCGACCAGATGGTAGGCACGTGGGTGTGCCCCGATGCGAAGAGGTCCCCAGGCAACCCTTCGAAGTAAGCCGTTGTTGGAACGAGATATTCATCGAGCGGATCGTTCCACCCGCCGTGCACGATGCTGATCCCGCGTTTCGTGGCTCGAACCGGCAGCGCTCCCAGCCATGCAAGATTCTCCGGCGTGACCACCTGATGCTGATAGTCGAGACAATCGTTCGCGCTCTTGGAACGCGGGCATGGTTCGCCTCTGGTGAGGTACCAGTCGTGGTTTCCCATCACGGAGGTCACTTCGCGCGCGCGCAGCGTGTCACAACACTCGTTCACCTGAGAGTAGTAACCGGCGGTGTCTCCCAGGCAGACAATGTCGGTGGCGCCTAACTCATCCAGTCGCCGTAACACCGCCTCGAGTGCTGGGTGGTTGCCATGGATGTCAGAAATGATCCCGAGCATGAACCACATGATCCTCTATAAACCGAACGGCGAAGCCCTCCCCGATCTTAGGTTGACGCGGAGACCTCTCGTGCAGATAGAAGTCGACGCACATGGAGGCTTCGTTGTAGCCGAAGGCCGTCCTGATCGAACTGCTCGAGGAAATGCGCGGGTTGATCTCAAGAAACTTCCATTCGTCCTGATGCAAACGGAACTGCAGGTTTGCCGGGCCAAGTGGCTTGAAGTGCCGGCAGAGACGAAGGACGGTCTCATCGAGCGTGTCGATCTGTCGCACCCAGGCCCGCGCCGTCGAGCCGTCCCTCGCCAGCCGTCGCTTCAAGGTGATGGACGCGTGAACGTTTCCTTCCCCATCGCCAAAAACTCCGACCGTGTATTCGTCCTCATTGTTCCCAACCGCGGATTGAGCGATGAAAGTGGACCCGAGAACCTCGATGGCCCGCTCAAACGAGACCCGGTCTTCGACGCGGGCAAACCCTTTAGAGGCCGTACTTCGGCGCGGCTTCACGATGAACGGAAGCCCGAGGGCTTCGCTGAGGCGCGAATAGTCTCCGTCGATGCTGCTTGGGATACGACTGGGCTCTTCGAGTCGGACCAGTTCCCGGTCCATCAGCCATTTGTCGCGGGCCAGATCCAGCAACCGCTTGGGATTCAGGGCGACCCGGCAACCGAGCCGCTTGATGACATCCCGGTCGTCGGAGAGACGATAGACGTCCTGCTCGATGCCGGGAATCAGCAGATCAATCCGGTGTTTCTCGACGACGCGCGCGAGCCATTCCAGATACGCCTCGTCGGCGGTCAGCGGGGCCTGCTCGAACGAGTCGCACCAGGCCTGACCCACCGCGTCCGGGTAGATATCGGCGCCCAGAATCCAGCTGGGTTGGCTCGATGCGCGCAGAGATCGAATCAGACCATAGCCGATAATCGCGCCGACCCCGGTGATCATGACGCGGGTCATGACGCCTCTCGGAACGCCTTGATCCGGACGTATCCCTGGCGAACGTTGATCTGCGGGGAATACTTGATGAGATCGAAGAGCCGAAAATCGTCGACGATCGGCAGGTCACCGAGGGCCGGGCGATCCGTCAAGAACCGAACCTGCCCGCCACGGCCAAACGCAGCGAACGCAGCCTCGGCCATTTCGCTCAGACAGACCGAATGAGGGTGGACGCAAGCAAAGACGCCGGTCTCCTGTTTGAGCGCCACCAAGCGGCAGATGGTGGCGAAATCGGTCACGTGAATCAGATTCCTGCGCGCGTCGTGGGAGCCAAAGATCGCGATGTCCAATCCTTCCGCAGCACGGTCGGCCATCAGGTAGAGCAACTCCTGATGCGGGCGGCATTGGCCAGCGTCGTCATAAATTTGAGATGGACGCAGGATGGTCAGCGCCATCCCGTGGGTCCGACAAGCGAGTTGGGCCACTTCCTCTCCGTGGCGCTTGGAAAGCGAGTAGATCCCAAAATGAGAATCGGCCGCCTCGTAGGTGGCAGAAATCGACGACACCACGATCAAGTGGCGGGCCCCCACCTCCCGGGCAAGTCGACATACGGCCACCATGCCCACCGAGTTCACGATCTCCGCGCGGATCATGTCCTCGTCGCTCGCTCCTCCGAAGTCCGCGGCGAGTTGGACCACGGTGTCGAATCGCTCAGATGTCGCCGGATGCGACTTCCAGTCTTCCAGGTCCATGAGGATATCGGCGTTCCGTCGGCCAGCGAAAAGGACCGGTCCGAGCGAGGCAAACTCCCGAGCGACAGACGCGCCCACGGCGGAAGTGCTTCCAACGATAAGCGTCCTCAAGCCGGTCGCGCCTTCACGAGAAGGCCCGCACACACTCGATGACGCGGGACTGTTGGGCCTCGGTCAGAGTGGAATAAAACGGCAGGCGGAGGAGGCGATCGCTCACATCTTCGGTGACCGGACAGGCCGACTCAGATTCGAGACGGCGGGCCATGACCGAGCGGTTCAACGGCGAATAGTGAAACACCGCCATGATGTCCGCGGCCTGAAGGTGAGCGATGAGCCGCTGCCGATGGGCGAGGCTGGGTAAGAGGATGTAGTACATGTGGAACGCTTGCCCGCAGTGAGCCGGGACAACGGGTCTTCGAACCCCGCTGCGATCCGCCCACGCCGCAAGCCCCACGTCATACCTGTTCCAGATGTCGGCACGGCTCTGCTGGATCGCCTCGGCATTCTCCAACTGAGCTTGAAGACAGGCGGCAAGGAGATCTGACATCAGAAAGCTCGAGCCGATGTCCACCCACCCATATTTGTCCACCTGCCCGCGAAAGAATCGACTGCGGTCGGTGCCTTTTTCGCGAACGATCTCGGCCCGCTCGATGTCCGAAGCGTGATTCACGCCCAGCGCGCCGCCTTCACCACAGGTCAGGTTCTTCGTCTCGTGAAAACTGAGGGTGGAGAAGCGCCCGAAAGATCCCAGGGGGCGACCGCGATACGAGCCGAAGAGGCCGTGCGCGTTGTCTTCTACGACGGCGATGCCGTGACGAGCCGCCACCGCCAGGATCTCGTCCATCTCGCACGCGACCCCGGCATAGTGGACCACCACGATCGCTCGCGTGCGTGACGAGATCAGCTGCTCCAGCTTCGTCTCGTCCAGGTTCAGAGTATCGGGCCGGATGTCGGCGAAGACCGGCCGCGCGCCGCGCAGCACAAAGGCATTGATGCTCGAGACGAAGGTGAAGGCGGGAACGATGACTTCGTCCCCCACTTCCAGATCCAGGAGCAGGGCCGCCATCTCCAGGGCCGCGGTACACGACGGTGTGAGCAGCACGCGTTGGGCGCCGACGCTTTCCTTCAGAATCTCTCCGACGCTCCGAGTGAAGGCGCCATCGCCCGACACCTGGCCGCGTTCAAGCGCGTCCCGCATGTACTCGAATTCCTTCCACTGAAACGCGGCCCGGTTGAAAGGGATGGAACTCGGGGACGAAGGAGGCGCGTGCATCTGCGCGAAACGATATCAAGACAGCTGCGCGGGCGCGGGCGTGATCCGAGTGACGGAGGGCGTCAAAGCAGGGGACTGCATTACGATGCGCGGTCGCCGTTTTGGAAATGACTTCCGACGAGTTGGGCCGTGCCGCAAGGGAGATCGAAATGGACGGAGCGAACGAAACGCAAGTCTTGATTCTGCCGGGCCTTTTCGACTCGGGGCCGCTGCACTGGCAGACGCTTTGGGGGAAGGCGAACACGGGTTTCGCTCGCGTCGAACAAGAAGACTGGGCGACACCCAGATGCGCCGACTGGGTCGCGACTCTCGAGGCCGCGGTGGCCGGTGTCCCGGGCTCCGTTCTGGTCGCCCACAGTTCCGCCTGCGCCCTGATCGCGCATTGGGCATCGACCCACGACCCGGCCGGTCGGGTCAAGGGCGCGCTCCTCGTGGCGCCGAGTGATCCAGAAGGATCCGCGTATCCCGAAGGACCGACCGGCTTCGCGCCGATGCCTCAACGCGCCCTTCACTTTCCGTCGATCGTCGTCTTCAGCACGGATGACGTTTATGTCTCCGTCGAGCGCGCGGAACAATTCGCGGACGCATGGGGCAGTGAGGCGGTCAACATCGGCGCTGCCGGCCACATCAACAGCCAGAGCGGCCTCGGTGACTGGCCCGCGGGATTCGCCCTTCTCCACCGGTTGCGAAACGGATCCAGTCAAGCACTCGGCTAGCAGCCCGTTTGTGAACTGCGACCACCGAGCCCAGAAAAAGCAAATGCGCGAAGGTTGTAGGGGCGGCTACTTCCTTCGCGCAAACGGACTGTATCTGGGTCGCCGGATCAACGGGGCACGAAGCCTATTGAAGCGCGCATCGAAATGCGGGCTGCGATCATGACAACCGAGTGCGCTTCGGGTTAAGACCGTGTTCCAGCCTACGCAATCACAGCCCGCCTCGCTATAATCGCTTCGTCAGGTCGCGCAGGCTCAGGCATTTAGGCGTCGTCTCGCCAGGCCGCTCGCGCGCGCACTCGACCCGCGGGCCGCACTCCGGCCGCGCTTTGCTTCTCAAAGGTCTAGAACTCCGAAATGATTCACGTCGAAGGTTTGTCCAAGCGCTACGGCGCGCGCGTCCTCTGGGAGGACGTCAACTGGCACGTCCG
>JBDTQB010000216.1:0-7639 GCA_039932395.1 Vicinamibacteria bacterium
CTTTGGGCAAGGGCATCGCCGCCGCGTCGATCGGCTGCATGCTCGAAGGCCACGGTTTCCGCGTGGGCCTGATGAAGTGCGACCCGTATCTCAACGTCGATCCAGGCACCATGAGCCCGTATCAGCATGGCGAAGTCTTTGTCACTGAAGACGGCGGCGAGACCGACCTCGACCTTGGCCACTACGAACGCTTCACCCACGTGACTACGTCACGCAAGTCCAACATCACCACCGGCCAGATTTATGGTCAGGTGATTCAGAAGGAGCGTCGCGGCGACTACCTCGGCCGCACCGTGCAGGTCATCCCGCACATCACCGACGAGATCAAGGCCGCTATTCGCGAATGCGGTGAAGGCGTCGATGTTCTGATCGTGGAGATCGGCGGCACGGTCGGCGACATCGAGAGCCTGCCCTTCCTCGAAGCCATCCGCCAGTTCCGGCGCGATGTGGGCCGCGACAATGCGATGTTCGTCCATCTCGCCCTGGTCCCGTTCATCAAGACGGCGCAAGAACTCAAGACCAAACCCACGCAGCACTCGGTCCACGAACTCCGCGGCATCGGCATCCAGCCTCAAGCGCTGCTCTGCCGTACCGAAGTCGATCTGCCCGCCGACATCAAGGCGAAGCTCGCGCTCTTCTGCGACGTTCCCGAGGAAGCCGTCATCTCGGCCGAGGATGTGGGCACGATCTACGAAGTGCCGCTGCACCTGAAGTCGCAGGGTCTCGACACCTTCATCCTGAAGACCCTCGGAATGAGTTCGAAGGGCTGCGATCTCGCGCACTGGGAGCGCATTGTCAGCACCATCAAGAATCCACAGGCCGAAGTCGAGATCGCGATCATCGGCAAGTACGTCTCGTACGAAGATTCGTACAAGAGCCTCAACGAGGCGCTGACCCACGGAGCGCTTGCCAATGGCGTGAAGGTCGTGCGCCGCTGGGTTGAATCGGAAGAACTGGAAGCTAAAGGCCCGTCGTTGCTTAAGGGCGCCGCGGGTATTCTGGTCCCCGGCGGGTTCGGTTCACGCGGGACCGCCGGCATGGTGATGGCGGCACAGTACGCCCGGGAATCGGGCACGCCGTTCTTCGGCATTTGCTATGGCTTCCAGTGGGCGGTGGTCGAGTACGCGCGCAATGTCTGCGGCCTCACCGGCGCCGACTCCACCGAGGTCAACGAGAACGCGGAGCATCGCGTGATCTACAAGCTGCAGGATCTGCTCGGGGTCGAGGACATGGGCGGTACGATGCGTCTTGGCTCGTATCCGTGTCAGCTCGACGAAGGCTCGCTCGCCCATCGCGTCTACGGCGCTTTGGAAATTCGCGAGCGTCATCGTCATCGCTACGAGTTCAACCAGGAGTTCATGGCGCGTCTCGAAAACGCCGGTCTCAAGATCTCCGGCAAGACGCCCGACGGCAAGTTCGCCGAGGTCGCCGAGATCAAGAACCACCCGTACTTCATCGCGGTGCAGTACCACCCCGAGTTCAAGTCCCGTCCATGGCAGCCGCATCCGTTGTTCTCAGGCTTCGTGGGTGCTGCGTACACGCAACACAAGGCGCATCAGGCCGCGAACGCGAAGTCTTCGAGTCCCGTCGCTTGAAGTCAGCGGCGCCTAAAACCAAAGCCATCCGCGTCGGCTCCCTGAAGATCGGCGGCGGGCCGCTCTTCCTCATCGCGGGGCCCTGCGTCATCGAATCGCCGACCCATCCGATGAAAATCGCCAAGCGGCTGAAAGAGATCACCGACGAACTGGAGATCCCCTTCATCTTCAAGGCGAGCTACGACAAGGCGAATCGCTCGTCGATCAACGGCTTCCGCGGCGTCGGCATGAAGCAGGGCCTCGACATCCTGGCTGAGGTGAAGGCCAGGCTCGGTGTCGCCATCGTGACCGACATCCATGAAACGTCGCATGTGGAGCCCGTCTCGAAGGTTGCCGACATTTTGCAGATTCCGGCATTTCTCTGTCGCCAGACCGACCTCGTTCTGGAAGCCGCGCGCTCCGGCAAAGCCGTGAACATCAAGAAGGGCCAGTTCATGGCCCCGTGGGACATGCGGACCGTGATGGAAAAGGCTGCCACCACCGGCAATCCAAATCTGATGGTGACGGAACGCGGCGCGTCCTTCGGCTACAACACACTCGTCGTCGACATGCGCTCCTTCCCCGTTCTGCGCAGCTTCGGTTATCCCGTGATCTACGACATCACGCATAGCGTGCAGAAGCCGGGCGGTCTCGGAGATCGCTCGGGCGGTGAGGCTCATTTCATCGACACTCTCGGACCCGCCGGCGTGGCGGCGGGTGTCCATGGCATTTTCATGGAAACCCACAACGATCCAAGCAAAGCCCTTTCCGATGGCCCGAACGCGTATCGTCTCGATCGCATGAAGGCGTTCCTGACCCATTTGAAGAAAGTGCACGCGCTCGCCCTGGAGCGCGCCTAGCTTTGGGTTACGAGACCGCGCTGAAGGTCCTGCAGATCGAATCGGACGCGATCCGGGATCTGATCCCGAAAGTCGGGGAAGCCTTCGGGCGGGCGGTGGAGTTGCTCTACGGCTGCACGGGACGCGTCGTCACGACGGGCATGGGCAAGAGCGGTTTCATCGCGCAGAAGCTGTCCGCCACCTTGTCGTCGACCGGAACGCCGTCGTTGTTTCTTCATCCGGCGGAAGCCATCCACGGCGACCTTGGGCGCATCGTCAAGGGCGATGTGGTCATCGCGATCTCCTATAGCGGTGAGACGGAAGAGATCGTGGCGTTGCTGCCCACGTTGAAGCGTATCGGCGTCCCGGTCCTGTCCTTGACGGGCCGAGTCGACTCCGCGATCGCGCTGGCATCTGAGATTCATCTCGACGTTTCAATTCGTGAAGAGGCCTGCCCGCTTCGTCTCGCGCCTACCGCATCCACCACGGCAGCACTCGCGATGGGCGACGCTCTTGCCATGGTCCTCACCGAGAAGAAGGGCTTCACCGTGGAAGAGTTCGCGGATCTTCATCCGGGCGGACGGCTTGGCCGGAAGCTGCTCCGCGTCGAAGACATGATGCACAAGAACGGCGACACCCCGCGTGTCGGCTCACGCACCCTGCTTCGCGACGCCCTGTTCGAAATGACCAAGAAGCGGCTGGGCATGACGACCGTCGTCGATGATGAAGGCGTGCTTCTTGGTGTGATCTCTGACGGCGACCTGCGTCGTCTCATGGAGCGCTTCGGCGCCGCCGCCCTCGAGGTCCCAGCCGATCAAGCCATGACGCGAACTCCGCGCACCATCGCGGCCCGCGAGATCGCCACCCGCGCCCTCGACATGATGGAGACGAACAAGATCACGGCGCTCGTGGTGGTCGACACTCAACACCGCGTCGAAGGCGTGATCCACCTCCACGATCTGTGGAAAACGGAGATGGTCTAAGCGTCTCGGCCCGCGGTTTGTCGTGTTCGGACACCGTATAGAGTTCCCGCCGTGGCGCTCCTGTTTCTGCTGAGTCTCGCCGGGTTGTTCCCCACCGCAGCGGTCCCCTTCAGCGTCGGGTGGAAGACGCTCACCCTTTTTGATCTTCTGTTCGGCGCGGCGGTCATTCAGGCCGGCTTCCGCCGATCCTTGCGGCCACTCGATCGCCGGTTGGCCTGCGCAGCGGCGACGTTCTGGGTCGGGGCCTGGGTTGCCCTCGCGGTGCATCCCACCGGCGCTGGGCTTCGGGTGGTGTTTCAGTGCGGCTACTCACTCGTCGTCTTTCTCCTGGCTGCTCATTTGTCCCTCAAGCCCCTGGAGGCGCGCCCGTTGATTCTCCGTCCTCTGGGTGTGGCGCTCGTGATCGCGTGGGTGATTTTCACGACCGAAAACCTCGCCGGCATCTCCGTGGGAGCCAATCTTTCGCCTTCTTTGCCTTCCTACATTCACCGCCTCGGAGGATTCACGGGCGGGAATGCCTTGATCCTGTTCATCTGTTTGGGCGCGCCGCTCGTGACTCATCCCAGCCTGGCGTTGCTCGGAGTCGCCTTGTCGGGATGTGCGACCCTTTCGAGATCCATGATGGGCATGGGAGTCGCGATCCTCCTGGCCCGATGGCGCGCCCAGCCGACACATCGCTCGTGGTCCTACGCAACCACAGCGTTGGCGTGGATCTCGATAGCGCTGGGCCTGTTCGCCTACCTCTTCGCAGTGATCCCCGTAGAGCCTGCGCAACGGACGTCCCTCATCCCAAGTCTGCAGCCGGGAAGTTATCTGACCGTCCACCGCGCCGACGTACGCATGTTCGCGTCGCAGCCGCTCGTCGGAGTCGGTCCGGGCCGCGCGGTCCAGTTCTTCTCACGGTTCGCAACACCTGAGGAAAGAAAGATGGTGGTGTATGCGCCCATGCGACTCAATCCCCATTCCGCCATTCTTGGATTGGCGGCTGAGCAGGGTGTGGTCGGCCTGGGGGCCTTCGCCTGGTTGATGTTTGAGATCTATCGCAGACTCGGAGCTTCAACCGATCACGACTACCGAAGGCTGGCCAGTGCGGCACTGACGGGCCTTCTCGTCGGCGGCCACTTCGTCGACTGGATCGCGCTCAAAGGCCTCTGGCTGTGGATCGGGTTCATCGTGGCCGCGTCAGCGTCAACGACGGAGGCCGGGGAGCAGACCGGCTCGGACTAGAGGTTGGTGCGGCTTCGCACCAACGACAGGAACTCATCACGCGTCGCGCGGTTTTCTCGGAACTCTCCGAGCATGGCCGAACTGATCGCGACGGAGTTCTGCTTCTGGACGCCGCGCATCATCATGCAGAAGTGACGGGCCTCCACCACGACGCCGACGCCGCGCGGCTTGATCACTTCCATGATCGTGTTGGCGATCTGGTTCGTCAGACGTTCCTGGACCTGCAGCCGTTTCGCGAACATGTCGACCAGACGCGGGATCTTCGAGAGGCCGACCACCCGGCCCTCAGGCAGATACGCGACGTGCGCCTTCCCGAAAAACGGCAGCATGTGATGCTCGCAGAGGCTGTACAGCTCGATGTCCTTCACGATGACCATCTCGTCGCTCTCCACCGTGAACATCGCCTCGTTGAGGATCTTGATCGGATCTTGCGTGTAACCCGAGGTGATGTCCTTCAGAGCGCGCTCGACCCGTTGCGGGGTCTTCAGCAGACCTTCGCGATCCGGATCCTCCCCGATGCCGAGAAGAACTTCGCGAATGTTGTCGGCGATGGATGTCATGAAGACAGCGCTCCTTAAAGCGAGACCGGTGAAAACGCCTGAACGCCGAGCGGACTACGAATTCAGAACGCGGAGGTGGACGCGGCCATCCTTGGGAACGGGAATCGGAGTCGGCTTCTTCGTCACCGCGCACGACTGACAGATCGGCTCCCCGCTGACCGGGTCGTCCCAGGTGCGATCGCGATGCGCGGTACGCAAACGTTCGAAGTTCGGCGACATCCATGCTTTCTGAAGTGTGGACATCGGCGCGCCCGCTCCAGCGACGACCGGGCCGCCTTCGATCTCCATGGTGAAGCCCTGGCAGCACGGCATGGTGTGGCGTCCGTCCCAGGTCACAACCATGCGGCGAAACGGATCAGGGCACTGGAACTCGGACGCCTTCAGATCGGTCCAATGCGCCGACTGCCAGGAGTGCTGCGCGCCCGCGGGCAGATAGCACTCAGAGATCGACATCCAGTCGACACCCATCTCCTTGCACCAGAACTCTTCCATGCGTCCGGAGTCGAGGTCGTTGGCGTTGACCTTGGTCCTCACCACGGAGGCGCGGATCTTGAGGTCCTTGGCGCCCTTGCCTTCGTTGCGCGTATTGACTGCTTCGCGCACGGAGTTGAGCAAGATCTCCCACTGTCCGCCGACACGCTGCCGGTGATACGTCACGTCGTCGCACGCATCGACGGAGAACATCAGGTCGGTGATGCCCGCTTCGACGATCTGGCGGAAGAGCTTCTTGTTCTTACGAGCCCCTCCGTTGCCGTTCGTGTTCATCATCAGATCCGGAAAGCCGAGGGCGTTGGCTTCGCGGATGAACGAGACGATGCGCGGGTGGAGCGAGGGCTCGCCGCGGTAGTTGAACTTGATCGAGGACACGCCGATGTCGGCGCACTGCTGGATCAGACGGCCGTAAAGAACGGGATCCATGTAGCCGCGCTGATACGAGAAGTCTTCCATCCCCTGCATGCGGATGTGCTCGTGGGTCCAGATCTGGCAGAAGCCCTTGGGGTCTTCTTCGTTGCTGCCGCATCGGAGGTCGCAGACGGCGACCGTCTCTATGTCGGCGTGAACAGGATGGTCGGACGCGTCCAGGTCGGTCTCGCGGCGGTCCCACTCTTTGCGGTAGTCCTCATAGACGCTGGATCTCTTCGGGGCGTCAACGAGGACTCGAAACGTCGGGTCTTTGGACATGTAGAGGCGAAGTTTAGGCCGGTGGGCCTGAAAACGCCTTCACTGCTTGGCGGCGCTGTTCGCTTAAGAAACCGGAACTAGCTCGATCTGGAAGAGATACGGCCACTTCTTACCGGTCACGAAGATCCGGTCGCCCGCCTTGTCCCAGGCGATCCCATTGAGGACGTCGCCCTCGGGACCGCGCGCTTCGGGACGAAGTAGACCGCTGAGATCAATCCAGCCGGTGACTTTGCCATTCGCGGGATTGATCTTCACGATGCGGTCGGTCTGCCAGACATTCGCCCACAACTCGCCCTTCACGAACTCCAACTCATTGAGGCGCTCGATCGGACGCGTTCCATCCATCACCTGAACGTTGCGGAGCGGCTTCTGAGTCTTGGGGTCGAGGAAGAAGATCTTTGAGGAACCGTCGCTCATGGCCAGGTTCTTTCCGTCGTTGGCGATCCCCCATCCTTCGGTCGGATAGCTGAAGGATCGCAGGCGCTTGAAGGTGTTCTTGTCGTAGACGAAGCCTTCGTGCTCTTCCCAGGTGATCTGGAGCAGTTCGTTGTCGACCAGAGCCAGTCCTTCGGCGAAGTACTTCGGGTCGATGCTGATCTTCTGGAGGACCGCACCCGTCTCCGGCGTCACCTTGCGCAGGGTCGACTCGCCGCGGAGTCCGGTGCTCTCGTAGAAGACACCGTCGGCGAAGACGAGGCCCTGGGTGAACGCGGTCGGGTCGTGCGGAAACGCCTTGACCACTTTGAAGCTAAAGCGCGGCGTCTTCGCTTCTTGAGCCTTCGCATTGATCGCGAAGCCGGCGAACGCAAGCAGGAAGAGTCCGACCACGCCAAGAACGACCCGGCGGGAGGAAGAGGTGCGAGGGCGATTGATCAGCATCGCCTTCAATCTACCGCTTTCCTTCCGTCAACGAATGGCCGGGGCTGGGCTGGGGGCGGCGTGCTCGTAGTCGGGGAAGTCTTAGTTATCCGGGGGATCGTTATCCGGGTCATCGTTGTCCGGGGCGTCGTTGTCAGGGAGGTCGTTGTCCGGGGCGTCGTTGTGGGCCGCGGATCCGTCTATGCGCTTCTTCGGGTCGCGGTTGGTGCGCCTCGGTGGTGTTGCTGCGGACGACGGGCCTTTCCTCGGCCTCATCTCCGGGGGCCTCCAAGCGTCTTGCAGGAACGGCGCGGGGCCCCCACCCCGCGATCAGTAAGGTACCGGTCGGCCCCCTGCGTTCGGCCGAGGCCCGACGCCCTCCGCGTTCAGATGGAAGCGCCGTCGTTCGCGGCCGT
>JBDTQB010000217.1:0-7594 GCA_039932395.1 Vicinamibacteria bacterium
GTGCCATCTTTGAAGATGACGTAAACGTACGAGTAGCCGAAGTCCGAGAAGCCTCGGATCACCTTGACGTTGGGCGCGCCCAGCAGCGCGGCCACGATCGGGTAGGTGACCTGGTCCTCGATGATGTCGGGGCTGCGGTCCCACCGCGAGTAGACGATGACCTGGGTATCGGACAGGTCCGGGATGGCGTCGACGGGGATGCCGCGGAGCGCGTAAACGCCGTAGGCCACGGCGAGCGCCACGGCGATGAGCACGACCGCCCGGTTGTGGGCGCTAAAGCGGATGATGGATCGGATCATGATGTTCGGGACCGCGACTCAGTGCCCGCCCGACGAGGCTTGGGCCGGCTTGGCACCCATCGACTGAACCGCGGCGCGCAGACTCGACTCGGAGTCGATGAGGAAGTTCGCGGCCACCACGACCTTCTCGCCTTCCGCAAGGCCACTCAGCACGACCCAACCTGATTCGGCGCGGGCTCCGAGTGTGACTTCGCGGGGCTCGTAGCGGCCGTCGCCGAGGTCCACGAAGGCGAGCTTGCGAGCGCCCGCGTCGATGATCGCGCCAGGGGGGACCACCAGCGCCGAACCCAGGTCGATGTTCAAAGTGACATCCGCGAACATGTCGGGCTTGAGAAGACCACGCGGATTTGAGATCTCAACGCGCACCTTGGTGGTGCGCGTCGCGGGCTCCACCATCGGATCAATGAACGTCACGAGGCCCTTGAGCTTTTGACCAGGAGCGGACGGCGTCTCGACCGTCGCAGACATACCAAGCCGGATCGAAGGCAGGTCGGCCTCGTAGACGTCGGCCAGCACCCACAGATGGCTCAGATCGGCGATTTCGAAAAGCAGATCGGCGGGAGTCACTCTCATCCCATGGAGCGCGGTCTTCGCGAGCACGACGCCGGTCTTGTCCGAGTAAAGGTCGAGATCGCGTCTCGCCACCCCCTCTCTCTCAAGCGTCGCGATCTCCTCGGGACGAATGTCCCAGAGGAGCAGCCTTTGTCGCACCGCCTCCACCAGGGCCTGCCCCCGAATCGCGGAATCACCCTGATTCTTCGCGAGCTCGCGAGCGCCTTTGAGAGCAAGCAGATACTCCTGCTGGGTGGCGAAGAGATCGGGGCTGTAGATGGACAGCAGGGGATCTCCCTTCTTCACATACTTGCCGACGAAGTCCACGTAGACGTGCTCGATGAAACCGTCGTACTTCGTGTGGACGTGATGGATCAGGCGTTCGTCGGGGGCAATGCGGCCCACGGTTCGCAGCGCCCACGAGAGAGGACGGCGTTGTAACGGCTCGCTCTGAACGCCCAGCGGCTCGCGTCTGTCCGCAGGAATCACGACGGCGGCGCGACCCGCAACCGCCGACTCGGGCACATCCAGTTCGTCTTCATACACGGGAAGAAAGTCCATATTCATGCTGTCCTTCGCCGGGTGGTTGGAATGGATGCTTGGGTCCATCGGGTTTCGGTAGAAGGCGATCTTGCGCGCGGCCTCCGCCGGCTTCGCGATGCCTTGCGTGACCTCCCCACCTGAACCTCGACGCGCGCCGAGGACGTAACCGAAAAGCAGAAGGGCGACGCCCAACGCGATCAAACCGAGTTTCTTCATGACGTCATCCTTTGCATGCCGAACGCGTCGAGCAGGGCCGAGTGCCAGAGAACGTGAAAGAGGAGTTCTGCGTGCTCTTTGCGGTCGCGATACAGGGCGTTGTGCGCCTCCAGCACGGAAATGAAAGGGGTCTGCCCGGAACGAAACCCTGCGAGAGCGGACTCCACCGCCAGCTCATCGATCACCAAGACTTCTTTCTCGATCGTGCGCGCCTCCAGGACCGCGGCCTTGAAGTCCGCATAGGCCTTCTCCAGTGCGGCCCGGGTGCGCAGGGTCATGGCCTCGCGCTCGGCGCGGCTGGAGCGCAGATCCGCTTCGGCTTCCACGATGGCCTGTCGCTGTTTGTTGTTCCGCCAGGCGGGCAGGATGACGCCGACCTCCACCATGAAGCGGTCGGGCAAGGATCCCCGGAAGGCATAGGAGCTCGACAGAACAAAGTCGGGCTTGAGGTTGCGGCGAGCCAGGTCCAACTGGAGGCTGCTGCGCTCCACTAGAGTGGCCGCACCCCGCTCCTCGGGAGAGTCGCCGTGGACCTTCGCCAGAACGTCGGCAAGGTTGGGGATCGCGATGTCGCGACTCACCAGATCCCGGAGCGTCCCTGCGAATTCCACCGCAGTTCCTTCTGGTCGCGCGCGGAGACGGTTCAGCTCCGCAATGGCGGACGTCTCCAGTCCTTCCTCGTGAAGCCGCATCTGATCGAAGCGCGCGAGTTCGGCTTGCGCGCGCAGGACGTCGAGCTGACCGGCGAGGCCGGCTGAGTAGCGGGCGCGGCTCAGTTCTTCGATGTCCGCGGTGGCCTGCCGCTGATCCCGAATGATGGCGATGTTCTCGCGGGCAAGAAGCAGGTCGGCAAGTGCCTTGCGAACTTCGTAGATGACTCCGAGGGACAGCGCGGACGTCGCGTGACGCGTCAGTTCGGCGTCCTTCCCCGCGGTCTCACGCGCGAGCTGTCGCTTCCCCGAAAAGGGAAAATCCTGAGAGACGGAGAGGCGGGGTCCGGTGTCAGCACCTCGGCCGGGCAGCCAGGCGTCACCCTTCTCGTAGCCGACCGAGAGCACGGGGTCTGCCAGAGCCGCAAGGCGATCGATCCTCGCGGTGGCGGCCAGCGTGCGTTCGCGAGCAGCCACGAGACTGGGGTTGTCAGCAAGCGCCTGTTCAACCAGGGCGCGTGCCTTTGGATCCTGAGCCAGAGGGAAGACCTCCTGCGCGTGGGTGAGGCGAGCGCTCACCGCCAGGGACGCAAGGGTCAGCAGGAGGACGCGCGCAGACACACCTGTATGTGGATTTGAAACCGAGATAGCCAAGAGAACCTCCAGAAGAGAGTGAGATGCGGTCGAAGCCGCAGCCGACTGGAAAGACGCAACGCACAAGGCGCGCGCCTTCTCTAACTGGTCAGATTCTCAGGATCGTTCGGGCAACGACGCGGGATGACGGTGTCGCCCGAACAAAGGTCGAGGCTAAGCCTTCGACCGGGAACATGACCGCGATCATCGGAGGAGGGCTCATCGATGACGAAGCGACCGTGGTGGGCGCAGGCGTCGTCGGCGCGTCGGCAGAGTCGGGACAGCACGGCGGCATGATGGAAAGTCCGTCGTGCTTACAACAATCCATCACGTCACCCGCGCTCCTAAAGCAGGGGCACACAGCGCCCCACGCCGCGAGAAGAGCGACAACCAGAAAGCCTCGACTGAGCGAGCGGAGAGTCGGTTTCAAAACGTGTGGACCTGGGAACGGTTTAGCACGTGTTGCCGCCTCGAAGAAAACGGCCATCCGATGCGTTTGTGATCAGACGATCCGGACGATGGCGCCGTAGTTGGAGAGAGTCTCGTCGTTCGAAAGCAGGATGAGCGGCTCCGTCAGCGCCTGAGCCACGAGCATTCGATCGAACGGGTCGCGATGGATCTCAGGGAGCTGCGCTAGCTCTTCCGCGTGGTCCGCCTTGATCGGAAGGGATCGGAATCCCATCACATCGAATGCCGGGCGAAAAGACTTGACGTCGATCCGAAAGTCTTTGCGGCGCAGCGATGCCTTGATCGCGATCTCCCAGAGGCTCGCGACGCTCCAGTAGATCTCGTTTCCCGGGTCTTCTATGAGTCTCCGTGCCTCCCGCGTCAGCCGTTCGCTACGGGCGGCGGCCCAGAGAAGAAGGTGCGTGTCCAGAAGGAGACGCATCAGCGACCTTCAAACCGAGCCGTTTCCTTCGCGGTAAGCGGCCGGTTGAAGTCGTCCGGGATCTGAAACCGGCCGTCGAGAACGCCCAGCTTTCGCTTTCGCGAAGGCCGCGCGATACCAGTGACGCGGGCGATCGGCCGTCCGGCGCGGGCAATAACAAACTCCTCACCCGCTTCAGCCGCCTTCAGAATGGACGACAGGCGGGTCTTGGCATCGTAGATATTGACCGTGCTCACCGAGTTAGTCTAGTTGGTCAGGTCAGGGCCTGGCAAGGGGCCGGACGCCGTCCCCTCACGCGCGGCCACGAGGTCCGAGATGCAGTCGTGGCTCATTGGTATGCCAGGGCGAAGCGAGTCTGCCGCGTTAGGATTCGTCGACGAGATCGACGTGGCAGCTTCGGCCATTCAGCGGCTCCCGACGGCCAGGCCGCCATCATGCGCTCGGGCGAAAACCGACTCGTGGTTATACTTTTAGTATGAAGACAGCAGTTTCCATTCCCGACGACATCTTCGAGCGGGCTGAGGGGTGGGCGCGCCGTATGCGGCAATCCAGAAGCGAGGTCTACAGCCGCGCGTTGCGGGAATACGTGTCGCGTCACGCCCCGGATGAGGTGACCGAGGCGATGAATCGCGTTTGCGACGCAGTCAAGGAGCCCGTGGAGCCGTTTGTAGCCGCAGCCTCGCGACACGTGCTGAAGCGGAGCGAGTGGTGATCTCGCAGGGCGATGTCTGGTGGGCAGACCTGCCTGAACCGTCTGGCTCGGGGCCCGGATTTCGCCGGCCGGTCATCGTGGTTCAGAGCGAGGCGTTGAACCGCAGCCGGATTGCCACAACCGTGTGTGTACCGCTCACCAGCAATCTGCGATGGGCGGACGCGCCCGGCAATGTCCTTCTGACCTCCAGAATGACTGGCCTTCCAAAAGATTCGGTGGCCAACGTCTCCCAGATCATCGCCTTGGACACGTCTGTCCTGACCGAACGCGCGGGAAGACTTTCGGCAGCGAAGACGGGTCTTGTGTTGTCGGGGATCGACGTGATTCTGGGGCGGTAGACGAAAGGCGTCACCAACCCGCACGCGTTAACGCGGTCCCTCTCGCAACTCGCGCAGGTGAGACAGCGCTCCTGGGAAAGTGCCGTAGCCGTTGATGTCGGTGAAAGTCCCGGCCTGTTTAGATCGCTCGTTTGGATCGCCTTTGGCTCAGCCTCGGAGGTCGCGTGATTCGAAACGACAGTAGAAACAGAGAGTTACGAAGGGTCGATGTGCCGATTTGGATCGTTTCTGGCCGCAACTGCCAAGATTCGCCGGGCCTCGATCCAAAATGGTCGGGCGTCGCAGGCTGCGCAAAAGAGCGAGCGGAAAGTTCTCGTCGAGAAGAACCTTCAAGACGCCTGGCGAACCGCCTTTGGGAGATGAGCCGCGACGTGAGCGGCGTAGGACAGGGCCGATCGGACGTGTTCGAGGGAAAGCTGGTATTCATCGACCACAGTTTCGACCGTCTCACCGGCCGCGATCAGCCCGACTCCGGTGGCGACGTCCATTCGAGTGCCTGTGATACGGGGTTTCCCGAATCGAACGTCTGGATTCATCGAGATACCGGGGAAGATTTCCATAAGGCTGCCCAAAGTTGGAATGTACCACGCCCCCTCTTGTGGTACGCGTAATCGCATCCCGGGTTACACGTGCCCAGTGGACGGGCAAGCCTGGCACGAGCCCTCCGATTCAGGCCGATCTCTTTCTGACCGCAGATCGCCGGCTGATGGCGTACAAAGGCGTCAAGGTTGCCCATGGCCTTCGCGCCGGTTCCACTCGCTTGACCGAATAGTTCAAGAGAGAACGTTGGACATCGCATCCCGACACTCATCCCGACAATGTGTCGGGACTGCGCAATTTTTTAGGCAGCAGGCCTTCAACGACGTCTGAGTGGCAAAAGGGCTTTTTCGAGCGGATTCGCGTGAGGGGATGGGGCTATTGGCGAAGTCGCTGCTTGTCGAGATGTCCACTTCGCAATCCTTCCGAGAAGCAGGGGGCGTCGCGTTCACCGTGCTAGCCTCGCCGCGTGAGCCTAAGACAGCTACTCGACGAGGCCCTTCTGCTTCCGGCTGAAGAGCGTGCTGCTTTGGCGGGGGAGCTTATCCAGAGCTTGGACTCGGAAGTGGATCCAGGTGCCGAGGCGGCCTGGTCGGCCGAGATTCGCGCTCGTCTGACACGCATTGACGCGGGTCAGGCGACCACCATTCCCTGGTCCGAGGCGCGTCAGCGTATCCACGCCGCGGCGGGCAGTGCGCCTCGAGATTGAGTTCCTCGACGAGGCGCTAGAAGAGGCGGAGGCAGCCGGTCGTTGGTATGCCGAGCGAAGCGAGTCTGCCGCCTTAGGATTCGTCGACGAGATCGACGTGGCAGCTTCGGCCATTCAGCGGCTCCCGACGGCCTGGCCGCCATTCGAACAGGGAACGCGACGGTACCTGCTGCGCCGGTATCCGTTCAGCGTCATTTATCGCATGGAGCGAACCCGGATCCTGATCGTCGCAGTCGCGCATGGACATCGGCGGCCTGGTTATTGGCGGTCGCGCCTTCCCGTGCCGCATTAGGACCTGCCTTGGACCTCCCTGGGGAGTTGAGAAGTCACGGCCGAGTAGCGCGAAGCCTCCCTTGGGGCACGAAGGACCGAGACGCTCTTCCCACGTGACACGAGCCCCTCTCTAGCAGTCGGTCCGCGAAGTGGGAGAGGTTTGGGGTGGGGACTCAGAAACCGAACGGCCCGGGCTCGATCACTTCACGCGACATGTGACCGTCTACAACTTGAAATCAGCGATGTGTGTGAGCGGTTCAGTTTGGCGAAGGCGTTGCACATCGAACGGTCCCCCGTGACCACTTGGACATCCTCACGGATCGCCAAGGCTACGTAGATGGCGTCGTAGAAGCTACCGGAGTGCTTGAGCGCAAGCTGCATTGCAGTCGTAGTGAGGCCTGCGACCTCAACGATCTCAATGGGCGAGCTAGCCATGGTGTTGCACGCGTCCAGAAGGAGCGCGTGGCGAACCCGCTTGTTGAGGAAAGCGCCTCGCATGGCATGACCAAACTCTGCGTGCAAGGTCGCCGGCGCGGTAAGTGCGATTCGATCGGCGCGCAAGGCTTCAAAGAGGACACGGGCCTCCGAAACAAACTCCTCGTCGTCGAGAAACCACTTGACCGCGACGGAGGCGTCGAGAACAACCCGCACGCGTTAACGCGTTCCGTCTCGCAGCTCGCGCAGGTGGGAAAGCGCTACTGGGAAAGTGCCGTACTCGGTCTTGATCTGATCGCGAAGGGCCTCGACGCGAGCGAAGAACGGATCTTCGGGCTTGGCGCTGGCCTGAGCGGCAAGTGCCTCGACGAAGTCCTCCACTTTGTGCTGAAGCGGGGCTGGGAGGGCCTGGATCTTCTCGATGAGTTCAGCTGTGCTCATGGTTTTCTCGGGCTCAGCGATGCTACAACGGAGCAGCGCAGCGCCGACACAACCTCAGCGCGAAGCTCCCCTTGGGGCAACGTAAAGTACTCAGACCCTGTTCCCACGTGACACGAGCCCTTCCCCCGCAGTCCGTCCGGGGAGGGGTTTGGGGTGGGGCTCTTCTTTCCCCGAGAGGCCGTAGTACGATCAACGCGTCCCAGGAAATACGCATGACCACGGTAGATCTCGTCAAACGGATTGAAGCGCTGCCAGAGGCCGAGAAGCTGGCGGTCGCCCGCTTCGTCGATTCCCTGACTGCTCGCCTCGATTCCCTGTGTGCCAATATCGCTGAGACACCGCCCGTCGTTCCAATTAAGCAGCAAGA
>JBDTQB010000218.1:0-7594 GCA_039932395.1 Vicinamibacteria bacterium
TGAATCTCGACCAGATGGACGTCGGAGTTCATGCAGAACCGGGGATTGTACGTCGTCCGGCCGCGGGAGTCGGTGTTTCAGCGTGAGCCGGATGCGCCGTGGCCGTCCCTCGGGTACTTCTGCAGCATCCCCTCCTCCCGCATCAGCTTCTCGATCGCGTCGATCTCCATCGGGACGAAGTCTGAGACGAGTTCCTTCCCCGTCGCGGTGATGATGATGAGGTCTTCGAGACGGATGTAGATCTTTTCCTCCGGCACGGTCAGCGCCGGCTCGATGGTGAAGACCATCCCTTCGCGTAAAGGTCCGCCCGATGGACCGTCATCGTGCGTGGCCATCCCCACCCAGTGTCCCAGGCTCGCGCGCGGGTTCTGAGCCGAGGCCTGGTAGCGCTCCACGAAGGCCTTCGCCGCCATCTGGTAGGTGGGCTTCGAGAACTTCGAGGCGCCGAGCAGCGTCTCCATCTCCTTGACCGCGCCCTGCAGGATGGCCTGAGCGGTCACGCCGGGCCGGATCGCCTTGAGCACTGCCTTGTAACAGCCGAGATAGAAACCATAGAGCTCGCGCTGTTCCGGGCTGAACTTGCCGTTGACCGGCATCATGCGTGTGAGGTCGCTCATGTAGTAGCCCACGTCCGGCGCGAAATCCATGAGGAGGAAGTCGCCATCCTGCATGAGACGTTTTCCCGCGTTGTAGTGCGGATACCAGGCATTGCGCCCGCTGGCGATCAGCGAGTAGTAGGCCTCGCCCTGCGCTCCATTGCGGTAGTAGACATACTTGGCCATGCCGTCCAGTTCGTGTTCGTAGATGCCGGGCTCGGTCGAGCGCATGGCCTCCATCAAGGCGAGCCCCGAAAGCCGCGTGGCCTTCCGGATGAGAGTCAGCTCACGCGGACTCTTGATCAGCCTCAGCTGGTCGAGGGTCGGAGTCAGGTCCTTGATCTCGAACTGCGGAAAGCGCAGCTTGAGCGACTGCATCAAAGCGCCCTCGCGGGAGGGACGTCCATCGAACGGATCGGCCGCGTAGTCGCCGATCACTCGAATGGCCAGGTCCCGGCTCATGGCAAACCCTTCGGCCGGACTGAAGGGAGTGAAGAGAGCACGCCCTCTCATCCGGGCCGCGCGAGCCAGATGCTCAGGAAGCAGGTCGAGGCCGAACACCGCGTCCACACCGCTCAGCTTCACGATCTCCGCCGCGTCTTCCGAGGAGAGCATCTTGCCCTCGCCCTTCTCACGCCCTTCGTTGCGGTGCGGCAGATAGAGCGACGTGCGCTTGCTTCCGCCATCCATCAGCAGATAGGCGTGCGGAACCTCGATGCCGGACAGGTAGTAGAACTCGTTTGATTGCCGGAAGCGCGTGTAACCGGGATTGCTCGGTGCGCCCTGGAGGAGAGCCAGTCCTCCCTCGCCGATGGACTTGAAGACCTCAGCGCGTCGGGCGGAGAACTCCTCCGGGGAGAAGTCGGTGGTGAACAAGGGAAATCCCTCCTGCGCCGCAGCGGCCAGGGGCAGGAGGATGAGGACGAGGACCAGAAGGCCGCGACGGACGTGCTTGAGCATGGCCCGATATTAGGCCGAACGTGCGCTGTCCATGACCTATCTGCAGGACAGCTGATGAACTGAGCGCCCTGGCCTACTCTTTCCCCCTCACTTCGGCGGCCAGGAATTCCGCGTTGGCCTCGCCGAAGTGCCTTCCCAGAAGTTTCTGGAACTGTCCGTTCTCCTGCAGCGTCCTCAGGTGACCGTTCAGGAGAGCGAGGAGGGACGAGCCCTTGGGCAAGGCGAAAGCAAAGAAGGAACGCTCGCCGAGGGGGAGGGCAGGGCTGAAATCAGGGTGCTGGGTGAGATGGTGCAAGACCACCGCGGAGTCGCAGACCAGAGCCTCCGCCCGACCGTTCGTCACCGCCGCGAAAAGCGCGTCGTCGTCGTCGACCAGCACGGGGGTGACCTCCTTAAGGGCGGATACCAGCGCGGCCTGAAGGGTCCCTCCCACCACGGCCAGGCGCTTGCCGGTGAGGTCCTCCACCCGGCTGAAGGCGGTGGGAGCCTTTTGAACCACCAGCATACGATCAGGGAAGTAGGGGGCTGAAAAAGCAAAGCGCCGCTTCCGATCCTCCGTGACCGTGATCTCGGCCGCGGCCACGTCGCAGCGTCCCGATTCCGCCCGGGCCAGAAGCTCCTCGAATGAGGGCGCATCCTCGATCACCAGTTTCCGCTTCAGGCTGGTGGCGAAACTTTGGAGGACGTCGTATTCAAGGCCCACAGGAGTACCGTTCGAGTCACGGGTAAAGAAGCCGGCGCCGGGCCGAGTACAAGCGCGGAGAATCTGATCATCACCGGCCACCGCGGGTCGCCCCCCGAAGGCCAGGAGCACCATCAAAATGGCCACCGCTGTGGCGCGGGTCGGCAGATCTCTTGCTCTCATACCCCGGATTCTAGAGGGTAGACCTCCAGGTCAAGGCTCTCGCAGCGTCGGAATGCGGCCGACGGTCCACGGGGCTCCGGCGGCCTCGGCGTCGCGTTCTAGGGCCGGGAGATCGGTCTCAACAAGCGTCTTGAGCTTCGCGAGTTCGTCGGTAAAGAGCGCCGTCGCGATCTCGACTTGCCGCCGATGGGTTCCGGTCGCGGGGGCGAGGCTTCGCGACAACTCGAAGCCGATGCCGTTGACCCGCTCACTGATGGAGTCGGGCGTGCCCTCGCTGCGCTGGGCGATCGCGGTGTCGCCGCGCAGGGCGATGAGCACCGCTCCGAGGCGCTTTTGCGCCGCGCGGACGGAGTCATGGAGAGCACGCGGCGCCGCCGGAGTGCTGTCGAGCGCGCGCTTCAGCTGATCGATGCGTGTGTTCGCGGCATTCGCGGTCTCGAGCGCGCCCGCGACTGAACGTCGCAGCGACTGGTACGTCGCCTGGAATTCGGCGCGTGTTTTGTGATCGGCCATGGTCAGCGGGCTCTGTGGATCGAGGGTCACCTTGAAGCTCACGGGGCCGCCCAACGACGTCACCACGCCGCCAACGCGCTGCGCCATGCTCACGCTGTATGAACCGGGAATGACGTAGGGACCGCTCTGGCCGCCGAAGAAGTCGTCCTCATCTTCGTTCGGACGGGCGGCACGAGGGAGGGTGTGTAGAGGGTAGCGCAGATCCCAGGCCACCCGCTGGAAGCCCGCGGTGGCGGGGCCGGTGAGGGTGCGAATGGGCGTGCCCGATTCATCCGCGATCGTCAGCAGAACCGCGGGCGCCTCCTCCTCGGCCTCGGCGCGCATCGCGTCGAAGGTCGGATACACGATCGGCTTTCCCGCCTTGTCCAGGGCCTTCTCGGCGTCCACGCGCTTCTGCTTCAGCGTCTTCAGCGCATCCTTGATGTAGTAGGTGATGACCGCGCCATACGGCGGATTGTCGGCGGCGTAGAGCATTTCACCCTGGAAGGCCTTGGCCCGGCCGCCATAGCGCTGGGTGGTGACGTAGAGCATCGCGTCGCGCGCTCCCAGAAGTGTCGCGGGCTTCTGCGTCATCTCGAGGGTGGTGGCGCGTAGCGGGCTGTAGTCGTCGACCACGTAGATACCGCGGCCGAATGTGCCGAGGACGAGGTCGTTGTGCTTCTTCTGGATCGCGATCTCGCGCACCGCGATGGTGGGCAAGCCCGCAACCTTCATCCACTTGGCCCCGCCGTCCTTGGAGAAATACGCGGCGAACTCGGTCCCCGCGAAAAGCAGATTGGGATCGACGTGATCCTCGGCCACGGCGTAAACGGAGCCGCGCTTCGGCAGATCACCCACGACCGAGGTCCAGGTCTTCCCCGCATCGGCGGTCTTGAAGAGGTAGGGAAGGAAGTCGCCGTTCTGGTGATTCTCGAAGGCGACGTAGGCGGTGCCGGCGTCATGTTGCGAGGCGCGGATGCGCGCGACGTAGGCGTCCTTCGGCACGCCGGGGAACGCGTCGATCTTCCGCCAGTTCGCTCCACCGTCCTCGCTCACTTGAACAAGACCATCGTCGGTGCCGACGTAGAGCAGGCCTTCCTTCTTCGGCGACTCGGCGATGGCGCTGATGTTTCCGTAGAGTGCGGTCGAGGTGTTCTTGGCCACCGCGTCGGGGCCCCACACCTTCCCCATCAGCGCGATCTTGTTGCGATCGACCTGACGTGAGAGATCGCCGGAAAGCGCCTTCCACGAGTTGCCGCGGTCATCGGTGCGATACAGGCGCTGCGAGCCCATGTAAAGACGCGTGTTCGAGTGCGGGGAAATGATGAAAGGCGTGTCCCAATTCCAGCGCGCGGGGGCTTCGCCCTTCTCTTCCTTAGGCTGAATGCCCACGCGTTCGTGGGTGCGCTTGTCCACGCGCACGATCACCCCCTGCTGCAGCTCCGCGTAAATGATGTTCGGGTCGGTGGGATCGACATGGGTGGTGAAGCCGTCGCCGCCCTGGGTGACGAACCAGTCTTCGTTGAGGATCCCGTGATCGGAGCGGGTGCGCGAGGGGCCGCACAGAGAGTTGTTGTCCTGAAGTCCGCCGCATACGTTGTAGAAGGGCTCAGACTGGTCGACATCGACGTCGTAGAACTGCGCGAGCGGGAGGTTCTCGAAAAACGTCCAGGTGGCGCCCTTGTCGAAGCTGCGATAGAGCCCGCCGTCGTTGCCTACGAGCATGTGGTTCGCGTTGTTCGGGTCGACCCAGATGATGTGGTTGTCGACGTGCATGTAGCGCTGGCCCAGAGCATGGAACGTCTTCGCGCCATCGTCGGAAACCTGGAAGAGAACGTCGGGGACGTACACGCGATCTGCGTCCTTCTCATCCACGAAGATGTCGCCGTAGTACATCGAACCCTGGTTGTAGTCCGTCCTCTTCTCCCAGGACACACCGTTGTCGGCGCTGCGGTAGATCCCGCCCTTGCGGTTCGCGGCCTCGACGTTCGCGTAGACAAGGTCGGGGTTGGACTTCGAGATAGCGAGGCCGATGCGGCCCAACTCCTCGGAAGGCAGGCCGCTGTTGACCTTGGTCCATGACTTACCGCCGTCGGTGCTGCGGTGGATAGCACTTTCCGGACCGCCGTCAATCAGAGTGAAGAAAGTCCGCCGACGCTGATAGGAGGACGCGATCACGACGTTTGGGTTACGCGGGTCGAGCACCACATCCGAGACGCCGGTGTTCTCGGAGACCTTGAGGACCTGCTCCCAGGTCTTGCCGCCGTCACTCGTCTTGTAGAGACCGCGATCCCCGCCCGCCGCGTAGAGAGGGCCTTGTGCTGCCACGTAGACAATGTCGGAGTTTTCGGGGTTGACCACGATCCTACCGATGTGCTCGGAGTTCTTGAGGCCCATGTTCTTCCAGGACTTGCCTCCGTCCTCCGACTTGTAGACACCGTCACCGTAGGCAACGGAACGCTGCGAGTTGCGCTCGCCCGTTCCCACCCAGACGACGCTCGGGTTGTTCGGATCAAGCGTGATCCAGCCGATGGAGAACGCCCCTTCCTTATCAAAGATCGGCTGCCATGAAGCGCCGCCGTTGATCGTCTTCCAGACCCCGCCCGACGCGCTGCCTATGTAGATGATGCCGGTGTTGCCGGGGTGGACGGCGATCGTCATCACCCGGCCTGAGGTCACCGCCGGACCGATGAGCCGCGCGCGGATGCCGCCAAAGGTCTCGGTGCCCAGGCTCGGCTTTTTTGGGGCTTCAGGCGTGCCCGAGGCGGAGGGAGATGGCGATGGCATCGCGGGCTTCCCGGCCGGAGCCTTCTTGGGCGCGACGGCGGCGGGCGATGGCGAAGGCGCCTGGGCGAGGGCTGCGGTCGCGCAGAACACGGCAAGAAAGGCAACGGGGCGTTGGGTCATGAGGGCCTCCAGAAAGGAAGGTCATCCTAATTCCGATACGTGACCCCGCATACTCAGAGCGCCGGGAGATCGATGGACGCAGATCGACTAGTCCCGTGACTTCGATTCTATCGAAGCCCCAGGTCAACCGACGCGGACCCGGTCGCGGCCGGCGCCCTTCGCCTCATAGAGCGCGCGGTCTGCCCTCTCCATGGCGAGGGCCAGAGGCTCGTCGGGAAGCGCTATCTGAGCCACTCCGAAACTGGCGGTGACCCGAAGAGCGGGCGCGATCGCATTCCAATCGGCGCTCGCCATGACCTCGCGCAATCGCTCAGCGCCTCTCTGCGCCGCCGCAAGGTCGGTGGCCGGAAGCAGCGCGGCGAACTCTTCGCCGCCGAGACGACCGAAGAGGTCGACCTTGCGCAGCTCCTGGCGACACAACGCGCCAAAACGGGCGAGCACCCGGTCACCGCCCGCGTGTCCGAGGGTGTCATTGACGAGCTTGAAATGGTCGAGGTCGATCACGACCAGCGACACCGCACCTCCGTATCGAGTGGCGCGCTCGATCTCTTCGGCGCCGCGCACCAGGAAACTGGCCCGGCTCAAGGCCCCCGTCATGGAGTCGAAGTCGACGAGGTCTCGGAGTCTCTGATTGTCGGCGTAGAGGGCTGGGACAGTCAGGTTGAACAGACCCGTTCCGGCGATCGCGATCATCGCCGCCTGATGGTTGAAGGTCTCGGTCCCCGCGCCCGCGAATCGAGTGATGAGCACCACGGCCATGGACAGGCAGGCCACGGTGATCATGGTTCGAAACGATCCTTCCGTGTGAGCGATCCACATCAGGGGGACGATGAGGGCATAGACCAGAAACGCCACCGGGAGATAGACATCCCGCGCGGCGCCGAGGGCGCCGAGAACGAGAGCCACCGAAACCGAGGCGCCGAGCTTCGCAACGAAACGAGCGTAGGAGGATCCCGCGGGTGGGCTTCGAAGGTTCTCTTTCCAGCCCTCCGAGGGAAGGCCGAGGCGACGATTCGCGGCGTCGATCGCCATCAGGAAAACCGGCGCCAGCGTCACCATCCCCACCAGGTCCCCTATCCACCAGGGGACGAGGTCCGTGCTGATGTTGATGGCCGAGCCGGTCAGCGCGAGACTCGCGAGTCCGCCAAGGGCGGCCAGAAAAGACGCCAGCGTGGAAACGATCAGGAACGTCACCACCGCTCCGGGCATGTCGAGCCGAGGCGCGCCGATGGAGCGCCGGAAGAGCCGGGCCCCGGAGGCGTAAGCGAGGCAATGGACCGCGCCGAACGCAAGGCCCGACCGCAAGAGCTCGGCCGCGGGTGTTGCGTCGCCCGCCGCCCACGCCGATTGAAAGGTCGTGATGAGGCCTGCCAGAGTCACCGCGACGAAGGCGGCGGGACCCGTCGCCAGAAAGCTCGCGAAGGTCAGCGCCGCAGGAGGGAACCAGAGGCTCACGTGATCGGTCAGCTCAAGCACCCGGCCCATCTGCCAGATCACGATCCAGGCGACGCCGATCGCGCACTGAAGCGCCCAAAAGCGGCGCGAGGTCGAGACGACAGACTTCGCGGGAGCGGCGGGCATCGGGGTTCTCGGGATGTTAGCGCCCGGCGGTCGCGTCTTCTTCTGGGGCGGGCACTAACCGAGGACGCCGGCAGATCTCCGTAGTCTGCGCGCGCCGCGCCCGTTCGCATCGCGATGATGATGGCCTTCTGTGCAAGGCGCGTCTGTTCACGCGCGCGATAGGCTCGCGGAGATGCGACTTCTCTCCGCGCTG
>JBDTQB010000219.1:0-7587 GCA_039932395.1 Vicinamibacteria bacterium
GACGGCGGCGGCGGTGAGGATCAGGCGGCGAGAACGGTTCATGTTGGACTCCCTAGTGAAGGCGACGACTTCCGACAACTCTCAGGCGGTCTTTCGATGGCCGCTATGAAGAAATAACGTATTCGCGTCTGGAAAAGATCCACGCGGCGAGAACAACGCAGATAACGCCAACCGTTCCAAGGACTAAGACGGACTCCCCCGCGCCAAAAAACTTCGTAAAGAGTTCCGCAAGCGGCCCATCGTCGACCGGGCGATGCCGGATCAGGGAACGAGCATAGGCCGAGAGGGTGTAGTTGGGCGCATCGCCCGGGAAGTTCGCTACAAAGCCTTCCCAAACGAACAGGAAGAGAAGTCCAGGGATCAAGGGTCGCTTCAGACTCACACCGAGGAGAGCAAACACGGCTCCGTAGGTGAAGAGGGTCAAGGCGCACGCGGCGAGGTCCTGAACCAAATCGGTCGCACCAAAGCCCACTCCCTGGGGGGAACCCACGCACAACACCAGGTAGGTGAGAACGACGCACGGCACCGTGAGGGTGAGGACAGTGACCATGTAGGCCGCGAACTCGCCCATGAAGATCGATAGGCGGGAGATGGGTCGGGTCAGGAAATAGGTAAGTGTCTTCGAATCGACCGAGTCGGAAATAAGAGCAGAGCCGAAGAGAAGTGCGACCAGCGGCAGAAGGTTGCGCACGAAGAACAGCGCCACCACGATTCCGTAGAGCTCGAAACCGGTCAGGGGCATGCCTGCGGGTGCGTAGATCCGGAGGAGAACGCCGAAGAACACGGGCAACGACAGGAGCGTGAACACCCAGAAACTTCTCGGCCTTGGCAACATGCGCTCGATGGAGATGAAGAAGACATCCCGCGTGGCACCCCACAAGGGTCGCGTGATCAGAACGGGACCTTCGCTCGTCATCGACTATTTGCTCACCAGGTAAGAGAAGACCGATTCCATGTTTTCGTCGGTTACCCACATCTCTTCGACGCCGAACGTGGACGACAACTCCTGAACCTTCGTAAAGAACGCATCCGGCTTACGGATCTCGGCCACGAGGTGGCCGGTGGCGTCTTCCAGATTGAGCGAAACGAGATCCGTCAGCCCGACCAGCTCGCGCGCGAGGCCACGTGGATCGCGCGCCTTGAGACGCACGGACCGCGGGTGTCGATCGAGAAGGTCACGGATCTCGCCCAAGTCGCCCTCAGCGAGGACGCGGCCGTTGTGGATCAGCAGAACCCGGCGCGTGACCTGCTCCAGCTCGTGGAGGATGTGCGTGGAGACGAGGACCGTGCGGCCTTCATCGCCCAGACGGCGCATCAGGTCGGAGATCCGCTTCCGATTCTGCGGATCCATTCCGGTGAGCGGTTCGTCGAGAAACAGAACATCAGGATCATGGGCGAGCGACTGAGCGAGCTTGATCCGCTGCCGCATTCCCTTGCTGTAGCCGCCGACCTTGCGGTGCATCGCGTCCTTGAGATCGACCGTCTCGATCGCTTTCGTCGCGAGCTTGTCAGCCTCGGCGCTGGTGAAGCCATTGAGCGAGAGCAACGAGGTCACGAACTGAAGCCCGGTGAAATCTTCAAAGAGAGCATCTGTGTCGGAACACAGACCGACGGAGTGGAAAATCTCGGGCGAGCCGAAGGCGGGCCGACCAAGGACTTCCACCGAACCCTGACTGGGTCGAAGCTGGCCGCTCGCCATCTTGAGAAGGGAGCTCTTGCCGGCGCCGTTTGGGCCGAGGAGTCCATAGACGCCCGGACCCAGCTCAAAGCTGACATCGTTGAGCGCCATGACCGGTCCGTACCAGCGAGACGCCTTCTTGAAGACAACCCGCGGCGTCACTTGACGATCTCCACCGCGCGCACGCGCGTCTTCAGAATGTAGAAGCAGACGATGGTCATGATCAGCAGCACGGCGAGTGCCCATTCGGCGGGAAGGTCGGCGGTCATGCGCGCCGGCTTGACCTGGAAGATGGCTTCGCCGACCCGGCGCATGCTGGCCTGAATAGAGGCGAGGCCCGCGTAAGGGCTGCGGGTGGCGCGCCAGGCGATTCCCTGCGCGATGGAAGTGCCGACAAAGACGAAGAAGAAGCCGAGACCGGCGAATCGCGGATTTCGGGCGAGCGCCGACATCACCAGCACCAGGCCAATCGTCGGGAGAATCAACACGAGAGAGAACGCGATGATCTTGGGAATAAGCAGGAGGTGCGTGACATCGCCCAGCGCGTCGGGGGCAAGGGAACGTGCGCCCACGAACAGCACCAGCCCCGGCACCCACGTCACCATCGAAAGCGACGCGAAGAGGATGGAAGCCTTGCCGAGAATGTAGTCGCCGAGGGTCAACGGTCGCGACAGATAGAGCAGGAGGCCGCCCGTCCGCATGTCGTTGGCAATCAGTCCGGCTCCCGCCATCGCGGACATCAGCAACAGCCAGGGAACCTGCATGCCCAGGAAATCGAAGAACAACTTGTCGTCGATGGGCAGGACACGTCGAAGCTCCACCGCCCGGGTCGTGAAGTAGACCTGCACGAGGCGGCCGAACATCTGCAACCAGCCAATGCCGACGAGCGCCAGGAACCCGCGCCGGGCGAACACCGCCTTCAGTCCTTCGCGCGCGATCGGAATCCACCGCTGATTACGAAGCGGGATCGACGCGTCAAGGCGCCGATAGTGCTGCTCGTAGATCTGGGTGGAACTCACGCGGCGACACTCGTGGCGCGGAGGAAGATGTCTTCCAGCGTGTCTTCAGCCTTCCGGAGGTGACGGATCTGCGTCCCGCTCGCACTCGCAGTCTCGAAGATCCAGGCGACCGATGTGTTCGCGGGTAGAGACACGCGCCAGGCGTCCGACCCACGCTGAGCCTCGCCGCCTCGCTTCCGTACTTCCGCGACAAAGGCGTCGGTGTCTCCCTTGACGCGAACTACATAGGAATCGCGTTCGAGCTTCTTGAGGTCTTCGACCCGGCCCTGCGTGCGGATCGCGCCGCCTGAGATGACAAGGATGTTCTCGCAGACCTTCTCGACGTCGCGGAGGAGGTGAGAGCAAAGCACCACCGACAGTCCACGAAGGGTCACGATGTCGCCGATGAGCTGAAGCATTTCTTCGCGACCCACCGGATCCAGTCCGTTCGTCGGCTCGTCCAAGAGGACGATCTCGGGATCGTGGACAAGGGCGGTGGCGAGCTTTGCTTTCTGCTTCATGCCCGTCGAATACGTCTCGACCTTGCGGTAGCGCTCCTCGCCCAGTCCCACGAACTGAAGGACTTCATGGGCGCGACGCATCGACTCGCTCTGCGGCAGGCCGGACAGTTCGCCCGCGAAAGCCACCGTCTGAACTGCCGTGAGATCGGGAAGGTAGGCGTCAACCTCAGGCATGTAGCCGATGCGCCTACGAACTTCGAGAGGCGCTTGCGCCGGGGACAAACCAAAGGCTTCAAGCTTGCCGGAGGTCGGAGTGAGGAAGCCGAGCAGGGACTTCAGGAGCGTGGTTTTGCCTGCGCCGTTGGGACCCAGGAGACCGGTGGCGCCACGGCTGAAATGTCCGGTTGCCGCATCGAGGGCGACCCTGGAGCCGTAGCGCACGGTCAGCGCTTCAAAATTGACAAGAATGTCGGACATGGTGGGTGAGAGAGCAGCGATCTAACCACGGTTTAGAGCGAAAGCGGCTCTTCCCCGTCTCAACCCCAGACGAGAAAGCCCCAAGGGTTGTTCCTTGGGGCCTCTCCCGACGATCCAAATGCGACGATCAGGCGGCCGAGATTTCGTCCTCGAGCAGCACGACCAGATCGTTGTCGAAAGCTGAAGCGGCATTGCGGTTCAGGCTTTCGGTGTACTTGATCACCATCTCAAGCTGCTCAAACGTGAGCGTAGCGAGCATGCGGGTGACGCGTTCTTGAAGTTCTTCCATGTTTGACTAAGGTCTCCTCAGGCTCCGCCCGATTCCTGTGATTCTTAAGAGCAGCCGCTGGTGGATCCGCAGTTGGCGCAGCGATAGCAGGCGCCGTTGCGAACCATCAACGAACCGCACTCGTGACAAGGGGGCGCATCCGCCTGAACCTTGAATGCGACTTTCTCGTGGCTGCTGAACGACGACGTCGCGGGCGCGCTCGCGGCCGTCCTTGCCACTGCCTGAATCGCCGGGGTCGGCCGAGGCGTCTCGGACGTGGTCGCCGGGATCAGAGCGGGCTCAGCTTCGCTTTCGCGTGTCCGGCCGAGGAATTTAGCGGCCAGCCAGCGGGCGATGTAGTCCGTGATCGACTTCGCGTAACCGATCTCGGGATTCTTGGTGAAGCCCGACGGCTCGTAGCGGGTGTGCGAGAACTTGTCGACGATGGCTTCAAGCGGCACGCCGTACTGAAGGGCCAGCGACAGAGAGGTCGCGAAGCCGTCCATCAGGCCGGAGACCGTCGAGCCCTCCTTGGCCATGACCAGGAAGACCTCGCCCGGCTTGCCGTCTTCGTACATGCCGACGGTGATGTACCCCTCGTGGCCCGCGATCGCGAACTTGTGGGTGATCGCCTGACGCTCATCGGGAAGCTTGCGGCGGACGGGACGTCCTTCGACCACACCGATTCCAGGAACCGCGACGACCTGGGTATCCATGTGGGCGGCGCCCATGTTCTTGTCCTTCGCAGGCATCGAAGTGGAGAGCGGCTGCGAACGCTTGCAGCCATCGCGATAGACCGCCACCGCCTTGAGGCCCATGCGCCACGATTCGATGTAGGCCTTGCCGATTTCTTCGGGGGTCGAGTCGGTCGGCATGTTGACCGTCTTGCTGATGGCGCCCGAGAGGAACGGCTGCACCGCCGCCATCATCTTGATGTGGCCCATGTAGTGGATCGAACGCTTACCGTCCTTGGGCGGGAAGGCGCAGTCGAAGACTTCGAGGTGCTCGTCCTTGAGGTGCGGGGCGCCCTCGATCATTTCCTTCTCGTCGATGTACTTCAACACGTCCTGAACCTGCGACGCGTTGTAGCCGAGCCTCCGAAGGACCGTCGGCACCGACTGGTTGACGATCTTGATCATGCCGCCGCCGACGAGCTTCTTGTACTTCACGAGGGCGATATCGGGCTCGATGCCGGTGGTGTCGCAATCCATCATGAAGCCGATGGTGCCGGTGGGAGCCAGAACGGTGACCTGGGAGTTGCGATAGCCGTGCTGGGCGCCCAGAGTGTAGGCCTCATCCCAGACATCGATCGCTTCGCGCATCAGCGGACGAGGCACGATCGACGCGTCGATCATGTGCGCGTGCTGGCGATGCTTCTCGATGATGCGGAGCATCGGCTCGGCGTTCTTCGCGTAGCCGGCGAAGGTCCCCATCGAAGCGGCGACGCGCGCGCTCTGCGCATACGCCTCGCCGTGCATCAACGACGTGACGGCGGCAGCGTAGGCGCGACCCGCGTCGGAGTCGTACGCGAGGCCGCGGTCCATCAGCAAGACGCCGAGGTTCGCGTAGCCGAGGCCGAGCGGACGGAAATCGTGCGAGTTGCGCTCGATCATCGGTGTCGGATAGCTCGCGTTGTCGACGAGGATTTCCTGGGCGGTGATAAGCGTGCGACAGGCGGCACGGAAGGATGTGGCATCGAACTCGCCGTCTTCACGCACGAACTTCATGAGGTTCAGCGAAGCAAGGTTGCACGCGGTGTCGTCGAGGAACATGTACTCGGAGCACGGGTTGGACGCATTGATCCGCGCCGTGTTCGGGCAGGTGTGCCAGTCGTTGATGGTGGTGTCGAACTGCATGCCGGGATCGCCGCACTGCCACGCCGCTTCCGCCATCATGTTCATGATGTCGCGCGCGCGCTTGGTCTCGGCCACGGCGCCGTCACGCACCTGGTGAGTGCTCCATTCCTTGTCTTCGATCACCGCGCGCATGAAGCCGTCGCTGGCGCGGACGGAGTGGTTCGCGTTCTGAAAGAAGACGGAATCGTAGGCTCCGCCCTTGACGTTGAAGCCGCCGTTGTAGCCCGCTTCGATGAGGGCCCACGCCTTCTTCTCTTCTTCGTACTTGCAGTTGATGAACTCTTCGATGTCCGGATGGTCGGTATTGAGGATGACCATCTTGGCGGCGCGACGAGTCTTGCCGCCGCTCTTGATGACGCCGGCGAACGCGTCATAGCCGCGCATGAAGGAGACGGGACCAGAGGCGGTACCGCCGCCCGCGAGCTGCTCCTTGGCGGAGCGGATCGACGACAGGTTCGATCCGGTGCCCGAGCCGTACTTGAAGAGCATGCCCTCGGTCTTGGCGAGGGTCAGAATCGAGTCCATCGTGTCGTTGACGGAGTTGATGAAGCACGCGGACGCCTGCGGGCGCGCCTCGATGCCGACATTGAACCAGACCGGCGAGTTGAACGCGGCGAACTGGCGGACCAGCAGGAAGGTGAGATCGTCCTTGAACGCCGCCAGGTCTTCGCTCGTCTCGAAGTAGCTCTGCTTGAGCGCCCAGACGGCGATGGCATCGACCACCCGGCCGACAAGCTGCTTGACCGAAGTCTCTCGCTCGGGGGTGTTCATCGCACCGCGGAAATATTTGGACGCCACGATGTTCGTGGCCGTCTGGCTCCACGACTTCGGCGCTTCGATGTCCTTCTGCTCGAAGACCGGGCGGCCACGCTCGTCATTGATGATCGCGCTGCGCGTGTCCCACTCGATCTCGTCAAACGGATGGACGCCTTCAGTGGCAAAAAAGCGTTTGAAGGTGAGCCCCTTCGATCGTTTCTCCAGCTTGGGTTCGATACGTGAATCCACTCGGGGGGACTCTGCCGGGACAATCGGGGGCTGCGTAGCCATGTTTGACTTCCTCCTTGCCCCGAAACCGAGGCACTCACTCTTGGGCGTTTCAGCCCTGCCCACTTAAACGCTCACGCCTCACGACCCGCAGGCACGACAAGGCACGATCGCTCTCAATTTTTGTTCAGCCAGTTCTTGGAATCTGTCGGGGGTTTCGTCCCTTCAGACCCTCAAAAACTCTTCCCTGCGGTCGTTGACATTACTGCGACTTCTTGGGGCATGTCAAGGCATAAACCCAATATGTTGTGGTATTCGGGCAAATCTAGGCAGATGAGTCATTTACAGCCGCCAAAGGACCCGTTGGATCGCTCTTCGGAGGCTTGTGGCCGTCGTTTTGGCGATGGTTGTGTTTTAAATTTTTCGTTATTTGTCAGATATTTAAATACGTTACTCGCGTCACGGTCGAGATATAGCGTCACAAATCATCTTCCCAAAAATAAATACTCTCAATTCTTGAATGAAAAAAACCGCCGTCAATTCACCTCTCCTGAGAAATTAGGGTGACTTTCGCGCGACGCGGGTATCGTTTGGCCACACGAAATGCCGACCCCGCTTCGTATCGGACTGTTTCCTTATCTCAACGTGCAGCCACTCGTCTTTGGTCTTCGCGGGGAAAGCGATTTCGAGCTCGTTCTCGATATCCCTTCGCGCATCGCGGATCTGTTTCGGAAGGGAGAACTGGATCTCGCGATGGTTCCCTCGTTCGAAGCGGCAACCCTTGGCGCTTCGGTCGTCGAACCGGTTTGTATCTCCAGCGATGGACCCGTCGAGACCGTTCTTCTTCATCATCGAACGCCTCTCG
>JBDTQB010000220.1:0-7585 GCA_039932395.1 Vicinamibacteria bacterium
CACCTTCACACGGTGGAAGTCGCAGGTTCGAACCCTGCAGCGCCCACCAATATCGCCGCGGTCCAGCGCATGTCCTCAGTCTCGCTTTCCATGCGCGGTCAAAGGGGGCACGCCAAGGGAACGTTCTTGCCGCGGCGCGTTCTAGGTGGAAGAGACCCGCAAGTACGTGAAAGGCGAGGTCGCGGCCCCGACTACAGTGATGGGATTTGCTCTAGTCGTTTGAGCCAGGTATCGAATCCTGCGCACCTCGCTCGTATGGTCGGCAATCCCATGGACAGTGCCGCTTGTGTTCCGAGCAAGACCTTTTGATAGCCGGGAATCAAGGACTGGACCCGCTTCGACGGCGCGGTTAGCTTCGAATCGTTGATTTCTTCGGGGGTCGCGAACTGGTCGGCGATTTCTTGAAAAAGTGGAGCAAGTTCGGGGCGGCCGATGCCCGTGGCGAAGCGGTCGCAGTCGCTAAAAAGGAGGCCTTCGAATTCATGCATCACGACATACGGGATAAGGCGAGACGCGTTGAAGTTTCGGTCCATTCCCAGTTGGATATTACCGATCACCGCCCGATGCACGGTCTCGGCTCGCTCGCCGAATCTCTTGGTCGCGGCCTCCGCGCGGCCCGGCCAACCGTCGGTTTCCCCCGTCGGCAGCGCGTAGTAATCAACCAGCGTCGTCACAAACCGTCCAGAGTCGCCCTTCAAATGCTCCAGTAGGTCGAAGCGCGCACTCGGCCAGCCGATGATTCCTCCGCGTCGTTGCCGAGATCTCGGTCTGCCGATCAGGCGAGCATCGACGCGACGAAAGCCCCGAGAGTACAGGTGCGGTGCCAGGACGGCGTTGACGAACGCCTCTTCCGTCTCGCCCTCAACCTGAACCAAGAGACGCGTCACTTACTTCTCAATCGCAGGGCGCCCGCCCAGTTCGTTTTTTTCCCACAACTCACCAAGGCTGTACTCGGCTAGCCAGCCCTCCAACGCCGATGGATCGAGTCGGCTCAAATGTGTCCCCCCGTCTTTTCGGTCCGCAACGACTATGTCTTCGGCGTCGAACTGATCAATTAGGAGGGACGATTGAGTGGAAACTATGACCTGCGTTTCCACTGCAACCTCTTTGACCATCGAGCCGAGCATCCGGATTGCGAACGGATGAAGTCCAAGTTCTGGTTCGTCCACCACGACTACGGAAGGCCTGAGACTTACCGGCTGCAGGAGCAGAGTCGCCAGAACCAGAAACCGTAGCGACCCGTCGGACAGCGATGCCACATCGAAATAGGCATCCGACCCTTGGTGCTTCCACTCGAGTCGGATCGTGTCGGGGCTCAGTTTTTGAGGTTTTAGAACAAACTCCTCGAAAAACGGCGCGACCCGCTGAAATGCTTGTTGGATGCGCTCATAGGACGCGGAGTGTTTTGATTGAAGAAGGTGGAGGAAGGCCGCGATATTGGATCCATCCGAGCGAAGGAACCTGTTATCGGCAACGTCGGCATCCAGCCGCATCGGCGAGCTGACACTCGTGTCGTGAAGGTGGTAGACGCGCCATGTTCCCAGGTAGTGCCGAACCCAGCTAGCCGTTTTGCTCACCTTGCTATTGCTGATTCCGGCCTCGCCGTTGATAGGAACCAAGCCTTCGGAAAATGGCTTCGGATGGCTACCGGGATTGAAATAGACCAACTCGGTCGAGGGATAAAGACCATTTTCGGCACTGGGCTCGAGCTGGACGTTGTAGGCGTTCCTACCGCCCTCGAATGAAATTTCAATATCGAGCCGACGCGTGTGCTTGGAACCGAAGTGGAGCACGCGGTTTGCTCCGCCAGCCTTGGCGACGTAGTTCCGAAGTGATCCTTCGCGTAGCGCTCGGATGAAAGAAAACACGCCGATGAAGTTGGATTTTCCAGAACCGTTTGCTCCAACAATGACGTTGATCGCTTTGAGTGGGAGCTTCTCAACGGAGGCGATGCTCTTGAAGCCCTTAACGGTAATGGTGTCAATCATTGGGGAATGGCGCGACTCCGCGCGACTCAAGATACTCCACGCGCCGCCACCGGGCTCCCTTTCGCGTGGAAGAAATTACGCTGCTTCGCCGCGCGATACCGTCGATTTCACTGCGATCCGTGTCGGACGAGCTGGGGTGTGTATCTTTTCTCTGCCCATTGGTCCTTGCTAGGAGACTTGCTCGACCTCTCGGGGCGTGTCGATTGGTATGAGGGAGTGCGTGCAGCCTTTCGGAGGCATGAGGGCAGCTGCGATCAGTCGCCTCAAGCGCGCTCGCGTAGGAGCGATCAACCCCTACAAACGCTCCGAAGCAGACACTACTTACCTGGCGCTTTTAGAATCTTCGTCGCGTAGTCGCGTTTCCACGCGGCTCCTTCACGCGGCTCATTCACGTAGACCAGATAGATGACCAGCTCACGGTCGATGATCGCTCGCATGTCGTCAATCGACAGCTTGCCGATCGCGTTGAAGGCCTTGAACTCCACCGCGATTCCGCTCGTCAGCTTGACCGGGGTGGCCGTGAGATCGGCAGTCACGACCGCCGTGTCCTCCTTGCCTTTCTCAAAGAGGACGACGCTCTTTGGGACGCCGGTGGGACGCCCGCAGCTGTCGACGTTGGACTTCAGGACCACGTTGACCCAAACCCAGCGGCTCAGCTCTTTGACGACGCGCTCGTCTACCTTTTCTGACTTCCGGGTCTGGGTGTCGCGGTAGGCGGCAACCGCGTCCTCAGGGCCTTTGATGACGATGTCGTGACATCCGCCGATGGATGGTTTGGGCGAGATCCGCACGGACTCGGCTCCCGCCAGAGGCACCATCGTGAGAAGCAATGTTGTGACAACCGCGTATCGCATGGTTCACCCTCCGTCGATTTGAAGTCAGCGTAGTTGGTTTCGGGGTCGTGGACAAACCCCTCAGGCGCACGGGCGCTAGACAACGCCGTCCGCGCGATGGCACGATGTGCGGGTGACCCGCAAGTCCGTCGCCCCGCCGAACCTGGCCGAACTCACCCGGTTGCGTCGTGTGCGGGATCGGATTGATCGGGAGTACGCCGAGCCACTGGATGTTGAAGCATTGGCTCGTAGCGCCCAGATGTCGGCCGGGCACCTTAGCCGTCAGTTCAAGCTCGCTTACGGCGAATCGCCCTACAGCTATTTGATGACGCGGCGCATCGAGCGCGCGATGACGCTGCTGCGACGTGGCGACCGCAGCGTCACCGACGTTTGTTTCGATGTCGGCTGTTCCTCAATGGGTACGTTCAGCACTCGCTTCACCGAGCTGGTCGGTGTGCCGCCGAGCGTCTATCGCCGCGAAGCCGCCGCGCGCGAGACCCGTGGGATGCCGCCTTGCGTGGCGAAACAAGTCACGAGACCGATCAGGAATCGAGAAGCAACGCCCAGCGAGCCCTTCCTAGAATGACGTCCATGGAAATCAACATTCACGCGAGCTTTCTCCCCCACACAGATCCAGAGGCGTCGCTGGCCTTCTATCGCGACACTCTTGGCTTCGAAGTCCGCAAGGACATCGGATACAACGGCATGCGCTGGCTCACCGTCGGCCCGATTGGCCAGCCCGGCACTTCGATCGTTCTGGCGCCGCCGGCCGTGGATCCCGGCATTACTGGCGAAGAGCGCCGGATGATTTCCGAGATGATGGCGAAGGGCACCTACGCCATGCTTCTGCTCGCGACTTCCGACCTCGACGGCGTCTTTGCGAAGGTGCAGGCCAAGGGCGTGGAAGTTGTCGAGGGCCCGACCGATCAGCCCTACGGAATCCGCGACTGCACGGTCCGCGACCCCGCGGGCAATCTGATCAAGATTCAGGAAGTGCGCTGACTCCATGGCCATGGCGAAGGCCGGGAAGACGGACAAGACATCGCCCGCGATGCACGGCGCCGACAGCCATGACCTCATCCGGGTGCACGGCGCGCGCGAGAACAATCTCAAGAACATCAGCATCGAGATTCCCAAGCGCCGGCTGACCGTCTTCACCGGCGTTTCCGGTTCAGGCAAAAGCTCTTTGGTGTTCGACACGATCGCCGCCGAATCGCAGCGGATGATCAACGAGACCTATAGCGCTTTCGTGCAGAACTTCATGCCTACTCTTGCGCGGCCCGATGTTGACGTTCTCGAAGGACTGACCACGGCGATCATCGTCGATCAGCAGAGGATGGGATCGGATGCTCGCTCCACCGTTGGAACCGCGACCGACGCCAACGCGATACTCCGCATTCTGTTCAGTCGATTGGGCAAACCCTCCATCGGTCCGCCCAGCGCGTACGCTTTCAATGTCCCTTCGGTGCGGGCAAGTGGCGGGATCACGGTCGAGCGAGGTGCGGCCACCAAGACGGTGAAAGCCACCTTCAACCGCACCGGCGGGATGTGTCCGCGCTGCGAAGGTCGGGGCTCGGTTTCCGACTTCGATCTGTCTCAGCTTTACGACGACACCAAGACGCTCAATGAGGGTGCGGTCACCATCCCCGGCTACAGCATGGAGGGCTGGTACGGCCGCATCTTCCGCGGCTGCGGCTTCTTCGATCCCGACACGCCGATTCGCAAATTCAACAAGAAGGAGCTGCACGACCTCCTCTACAAAGAACCCACGAAGATCAAGGTCGCCGGCATCAACCTCACCTACGCGGGATTGATTCCGCAGATTCAGAAATCGTTCTTGTCCAAAGACGTCGAGGCGATGCAGCCGCACATCCGTGCGTTCGTGGAACGCGTCGTGACCTTCAGCGTCTGTCCGGAGTGCGCGGGCACCCGACTCGCCGAGGGTGCGCGGTCTTCCCGGATCAAGAAGATCAACATCGCCGACGCGTGCGCGATGGAGATCAACGATCTGGCGCGATGGGTGCGGGAACTGAAAGAGCCTTCCGTGGCGCCCTTGCTGGACGCGCTTGCGCATACGCTCGATTCCTTCGTCGAGATCGGCCTTGGCTACCTTGCCCTCGAACGGCCCACGGGCACGCTCTCAGGCGGCGAGGCCCAGCGGGTCAAGATGATTCGCCACCTCGGGTCGTCGCTCACCGATGTGACCTATGTCTTCGATGAACCCACGGTCGGGCTCCATCCGCATGACATCCAGCGCATGAACACTCTGTTGCTGCGCCTGCGCGACAAGGGCAACACGGTGCTGGTGGTCGAACACAAGCCCGAGACGATCGCGATCGCCGACCATGTCGTCGACCTCGGTCCAGGCGCTGGTGTCGCGGGAGGCGCCGTCTGCTTTGAGGGAACGCTCGAAGGTCTGCGGAAGAGTGGTTCGCTCACCGGCCGTCATCTGGATGACCGCGCCACTTTGAAGAAGACGGTGCGTCCGTCCAAAGGTGCCCTGAAGATCCGCAACGCGACCACGCACAATCTGCGCAAGGTGGATGTCGACATTCCGCTCGGCGTGCTCGTCGTCATCACCGGAGTCGCTGGTTCCGGCAAGAGTTCGCTCGTTCATGGATCCATCCCCGCGGGCGCAGGTGTCGTGTCAATCGATCAGGGCGCCATCCGCGGTTCGCGGCGAAGCAATCCGGCGACCTACACCGGGCTGCTCGATCCCATCCGCAAGGCTTTCGCCAAAGCCAACGGCGTGAAGGAAGCACTGTTCAGCGCCAACTCGGAAGGCGCCTGCCCGGCCTGCAATGGCGCGGGTGTGATCTTCACCGACCTCGGCATGATGGCCGGGGTCACCACAACGTGCGAGGACTGCGAAGGCAAGCGTTTCCAGGCGTCGGTGCTGGAGTATCGCCTCGGTGGTCGCAACATCAGCGAAGTCCTGTCGATGCCGGTGGCCGAGGCGGTCGAGTTCTTCAGTAAAGGCAAGGCGCACACGCCGGCCGCGCAGGTGATCCTTGAACGTCTCGCCGATGTGGGTATCGGCTATCTCAGCCTCGGTCAGCCTCTTACCACTTTGTCAGGCGGCGAGCGGCAACGGCTGAAGCTCGCGACTCACATGGCCGAGAAGGGCGACCTCTACGTGCTGGATGAACCAACCGCCGGCCTTCACCTCGCCGATGTCGAGCACCTGCTCGGTCTGCTTGACCGACTCGTTGATTCCGGCAAGTCAGTGATTGTCATCGAGCATCATCAAGCGGTCATGGCGCATGCGGATTGGATCATCGACCTCGGACCGGGAGCGGGCCACGAAGGCGGACGGGTTGTTTTCGAGGGGACACCCAAGGCTCTGGTCACCGCTCGCTCCACCCTGACCGGCAAGCATCTCGCGACCTACGTGGCCGGCTAGGAGTGCCCCGAGGGCAGGCTCCGCGCTCTGCGCGGCAGAGCGTCTGTTTACGTGACCGCGGCGGCTTCGACTTTCACGGCGGTTCCGTAACACAACACTTCAGTTACGCCATCCATGATCTCGTTCGCGTCAAAACGAACTCCGATGATCGCGTTGGCGCCGGTGGTGGCCGCGTGGTCTTTCATCAGTTGGAACGCGTCCTCGCGCGCCTTCTCGCACAGCTCCGCGTAGATCGTGATGTTCCCGCCCATGATCGTCTGCAGCCCGCCGACGAACGAGCCCAGGATGGAGCGCGAACGCACGGTCAGGCCGCGCACCACGCCCAACGATCTCACGACGCGATATCCCGGAATGTCGAACGTGGTCGTCGTCATGTCTTGTCGCATGTCAGCTCCTCAGGAACCGAAGAGTACCGCCTACTCCGTCGGGTTGTTCGACTTCCCGACGAGACGCTTCACGGCCGAGACGATCGCCACCACGCCGACCACGATGAACTTCTTGAAGGCGAGGATCGCCACCCAGATCACTTTGAAGAAACCCGCCTTCGCCGCCGCCGCACCCGCGATCAAACCCGCGATGCCGTAGGCCGCTGCCTTGTCCTTTCCGGGCAGATAGTCGGTGTAGCGATGGCCTTCGTTGAAGTCCACCGCCGACAGAACGTTCGCGGCCTCGCTTCGTATCGCCGCCAGTTGGCTCTTGTTCGCGATCGCGTTCAGCACCAGCACGCCGCGCCGGCCCAGGATCCGGATGTTGTAGTTGATCGTGTGCTCGGTCGCCGATCCAAAGATGATGTCCTTCGCCCAATACATCTTGTGCGCCTTCGCGTCGTACGAGGGCGGTTCCGCCCACCCGACCAGCGTCACGGTGTCAAAGCCTTGCTTCTTTCGCTCCTCATTGCCGGCCGCCGAGTCATCCTGCATCTGCTTCAGCAGCTTCGCGTAGTCCATGCCCGCCGCGTCGGAGTCGTTCACGTATCCGTCTCCGTCGTACGTGATGACAATTCCCCAGCCTTCCTGTGAAAGAGGACTGGCGCTCGCGGGAATCAACATCCCGAGCACGCCTTCCGCTGCGCCCGGAGGATTGCCCCAAGCTTCGGTCAGCAGGCGCTTGCTTCCTTCCGGACCAATAAAACGGAAAGACGGAGGGAGGTGGATTGTGGTCATTCCACCGGACAACGCGACCGTCCCGGTCTGGTACCCGAGCTTCGCTTCGAATTCCTCGGGTGCGATCTTGAGCCCGTCCGCAGCCCGAACATTGTGAGCGCTCAGCGCCAGTACCAAAGCAAACACGACCGCCACGATTCGAATCGTTCTCATCCGCCCCCCTTGAAATGCCCGACTGTTAGTCGCGGAATCTACACC
>JBDTQB010000221.1:0-7526 GCA_039932395.1 Vicinamibacteria bacterium
CTCGTGATCGGCGATCCGGATCCCGATGTCGATCCCAATCCCGCGCCGGGCGCGAAACCGCCCACGCCCAAGCCCATCGTGATTGATCGCTATAAGTACAAGCAGGATGGACAGGGCTATCTGCTCTCCGGCCGCCACAGCTTTATCTATCTCTTCGATGTCGCGACAAAGAAGCTGGAGCGCCTGACCGCGGGCAAAGTCGACGAGAGTCTTCCCGTGTGGTCGCCTGACGGCTCGAAGATCGCCTTCTACAGCAACCTGGCACCTGACTCCGACCGTCATGAGGCCGGCCAGATCTTTGTGGTTGATGCCAAAGCGACGTCTATGCCCAAGGCGCTGACTCAGGTGGCGAACCTGGCGCAGGACGCGCGGATGAGCTGGAGTCCCGACGGCGCTCTGGTGGCGTATCTGGAAGCGGACGATCAGAAGTTCGGCGCGTACAACATAAATCATCTGGCGCTTGTCGCGGTGGATGGCAGCAAGCCCCCCGCTCGCGTGGCCGCCGCGGAAGCCCTTGATCGCGGCGTCTCCAATTTCCGTTTCACCCAAAACGGCAAGTCGCTTGAGTTCCTCGTGACCGATAACCGCTCCGTCTATCCCGCACGCGTGCCCGTCACCACGGGTGCGGTTGAGCGCATGATTCCGGGCGCGATTGTCCTTTCCAACTGGAATACCCAGGGCGCCTGCAACGTCACCCTCGCGGGTGGAAACGAGAAAGCGACCGAGATCCATGTCATGGACGGCGCGACCCTTCGTCCGATCACGCATCAGAACGACATGCTGTTCTCGGAACTTCAACTCGGCAAGACCGAGGAAGTGACCTTCAAGAGTGCGACAGGTCCGGAGGTTCATGGCTTGTTGACCAAACCCGTTGGCTACGTCGAGGGAACCAAGGTTCCATTCCTGCTTCGCATTCACGGTGGTCCCAACGGGCAGGATGCTCACTCGTTCAGTGCGGAGCGCCAGCTCTTCGCCGCCAATGGCTACGCCGTTCTCGCCGTGAACTACCGTGGCAGCGCCGGGCGCGGCGCGAAGTTCTCTCGCGCCATCTGGTCCGACTGGGGGCACTATGAAGTCGAGGACCTGCTCGCCGGCGTTGATCATGTCGTCAAGATGGGCGTCGCGGATCCCAACCGCCTTGGTGTGGGCGGCTGGAGCTATGGAGGCATCCTGACCGACTACCTGATCGCCAGCGACACTCGCTTCAAGGCCGCGACGAGCGGCGCGGGCACGGCCTTCACCGTCTCCTTCTACGGCACCGACCAGTACATCATTCAGTACGACTACGAGATCGGCCCGCCCTGGAATCCGAAGTCATGGGAGACGTATCAGAAGCTGTCTTATCCCTTCCTGCATGCGGACCGCATCAAGACGCCGACGCTCTTCCTGGGCGGCGAGAAGGACTTCAACGTTCCGGTCCAGGGTTCGCAGCAGATGTATCAGGCGCTTCGCAGTCTGGGCGTCGATACGCAGCTCATCATCTATCCCAACGAGAACCACGGCATCGCGCGGCCGAGTTATGTCAAGGATCGCTACGAGCGCTACCTTGCGTGGTACGACAAGTACGTGAAGTCGCCGAAGTCGTAGACCCGCTGTCGCGTTCGTTCATCGGAATGAACGAACGCGAGCGACCGCCCCCCCTGGCATGGCCGATGCATCTTCCCAAAGCCATGCGAATTCACTCTTCGATCTCCGTCCAGTTGCGTGCACTCACACTTTTCGCTGCGTCACTGATCGCAGCCTGTGGCGGAGATGCCACGGGTCCGACTCCCACACCGACTCCCGGCGCCACAGGCAAATTCGTCTATGTGGGCAGCATCGGATCACCTTCGATCGGGGCCTATTCGATTGATGCGACGACGGGGGCGCTGACCCCGATCGGCCAAATCACGCTGAGCGACGATAGTCGCGCGCTCTCCCTGGCGCTGGACCCGGCCGGGCGTTTTCTCTACGTAGCCAGGATCGGCAACCGCGGGGGCATTGAGGCCTTCTCGATCAATCGCACGACGGGTGCATTGAGTCCCGTGCCCGGTAGTCCCTTCAATCTGGACCATCAAGCGGATGCGCTGCTCATCGATCCGAACGGCCGCTCCATCCGAGCGGTTCGCACATTCAACTTCCTCATCGATACGTTCACGGTCGATGGGACATCGGGCTCGCTCACTCTTCAACCCGTGTCCACGCGGCTCGATCTGGATTTTGCTCCGGAGTCTCCGGTGTTTCACCCAGATGGCAAGCGGATGTATTTTTCCGCCGCGACTTTTTCCAGGGTCGAGCAGGCTGCTGTGGATGCCAGTTCCGGGACGCTCACCCGGGGTTCCGCGACCGCTGTTCCCGACGCGGTCCGATCGTTGACCGTTGATCCGGCCGGGGCGTTCCTGTACGTCACAACGGCCACAGCATTTTCCTCCGACACGTTGTTTGGGTATCGGATCGGCGCGTCAGGTGCCTTGACCCGAATGCCGGGCTCCGTCTTTGCCGTGGGTTTCGACCCCGGCGCGAACAACCTCCGACCCGATAAGGTGACTTTCGATCCAACCGGCCGTTTTGCCTACGTGCTGGATCGCCCCGCCCGGACCGGGGCGCGAAGCCGTGGCGTGTTCGTGTTCCCCGTGCAGTCAGGTTTGCTCGGTCCGACCGCCCTCGGTCCGTACTCAACACCACCCGTGCCGCCGCTCCTTCTCGGCGATCCGGTTGCGCTGGCACTCGACCCGTCCGGCCGCTTCGCGTTTCTTCTGGATCAGTCGGCCAGCACCATTTCGTCTTTTGTCGTGGACAGTTCGACGGGGAGCTGGACGGCCTCCGGTGGGGCGGTGTCAGCTCCCAGCAATCCGAGCTTCATCGTGGTGACGCCTTAAGATTCGGCTGTTCAACTTAATGAATCGACGCGCCAGGCGCGGGCGAAATGATGGTTGGCGTCTCGGCCAGCCTTATGCTTCGCCTGCTCTGAGGCCGCCACCATGAACAACGTCACCTCCGCCTTTCGGCAACTGCGCAACGCGCCCGGCTTCAGTGTCGTCGCGCTGCTCACGCTCGCTCTGGGGATAGGAGCCAACACCGCGATCTTCTCTGTGATCAACGGAGTGCTGCTCCGTCCGCTGCCGTTCGAACAGCCCGAACGCCTCATGCGCCTCTACGAACGCAACACCAACTTTCCCAAGGCGTCCTGGGCGGCCGGTCAGTTCTTCTCGATGCATCAGGACAACACGACCTTCGAAGCGGTCGCCGGCTGGCAGACGACGAATCTCAATCTGTCGACCGCGGGGGCAGACCCGGAACGCATCGAAGGCGCGGCCATCACCGCGGACTTCGCAAAGGTGCTGAAGGTCAACCCGTCGATGGGTCGGTTCTTGAATCCGGATGAGTTCGTTCCCGGCAGAGACGACGTCGTCGTCATCAGTCGAGGACTGTGGCAGCAGCGTTTCGCCGGCGACCCGAACATCCTCGGTCGCTCGCTCTTCATCAGCGGACGCCCACGCTTGGTGGTTGGCGTGATGCCGGACGCGTTCACCTTCCCCGGCAAGACGCAGATCTGGACGCCCTTTGCTCCAAATGACGAAAATCGCACCCGGCGAGATCTTCACAACGTTCAGGCCTTCGGCCGGCTCAAGCCTGGCGTCACTCCTGAGCAGGCCCAAGCCGATCTCGCGACTTTGACCGCGCACTACGCCAAAGAGTTCGCGGCGACGGACGCCGACTGGAGCTGCGTCGCGTATCCGATGCTGGAGGATGCGGTGACGCAGATCCGTCCGGCCTTGAATGTTCTCATCGCGTCGGTGGTGGCTCTGCTGCTCATCGCCTGCGCCAACGTCACGAATCTGCTGCTGGCCCGCGCGGCCACCCGCCAGCGAGAGATTTCCTTGCGGGCGGCCCTCGGCGCGAGCCGCATGCAGATCGCGCGGCAGCTCATGGCGGAATGCCTTGTCTACTTCGGCCTCGGCGGTCTGGGCGGCGTTCTTCTTGGACGCTGGTTGCTCAGCACACTGCTTGCCATCGCACCCGCGACCATCCCGCGTCTTGATCAGGTCGGGATCGACCTGCGCGTCCTGCTTTTCACCTCGGCGCTGACCCTCGTGACGGGACTGATCTTCGGGCTGATTCCCGCGTGGACCGCGTCTCGGACCGACCTGACCAGCTCCCTGCGCGAAGGAGGAAACGGCGCGATCTCCGGCCGGAGCTGGCTCCGCGATGCCCTTGTCGTCGTTCAGGTCGCGGGAACGGTGGTTCTGCTCATTTCGTCCGGCCTGCTGTTGCGCAGCTTCCATGAACTCCAGCAGGTCGACACCGGTTTCGTCGCGGAGAAGGTCATGACGATGCGCATCGACCTGCCACCGGCGAAGTATGGGACGGTGGGACAGACCGACGAGAAGCGCGTTCAGTTCGTGAGTGATCTCATGAAGCGTCTGCGGGCTCTGCCCGGGGTCGCTTCGGCGGCGATGGTGACGAGTCCGCCACTCTCCGGCGGCCCGACTTTCATCATGCGCGTCGAAGGAGGGCCGGAGGTCACGCCCAGCAGCGCGCCCGTCACGCGTTATCGCACCATCTCGCCGGACTACTTCAAAGTCATGGGCATCGCGCTCGTTCAAGGGCGATTCTTCACGGAACAGGATGCGCCGGGAGGTCCGAGGGTGGTCATCATCAATCGGGCCTTCGCGAAGAAGTTCTTCCCGGGGATCGTGAATCCAATCGGCAAGCGCATGGAAGTTGGCCTCGACGATCCACCGCGATGGGCCCAGGTGGTTGGTGTCGTGGCGGACGTGAAGATCGACAGTCTGGAAGCCGAGACGCCGGTGCAGGCCTATGAGCCGTATCACGAGTTCCCTTTCAACAACGTCACCATCGTCGCGCGCTCCGACAAGGATTCCGCGGGTCTGGCCACGGCTATGCGCAAGGAAGTGCTGGCGATTGACCCTCAGCAGCCGGTGCACACCCAGAAGACCATGGCGCAGATCGTCGACGACTCGCTCGGCCAGCGTTACTTCTCACTTCTGCTTGTCGGGGTGTTCGCGCTGGTCGCCCTGCTGCTCGCGAGCATTGGGCTCTACGGCGTCATCTCCTACGGCGTCGCGCAGCGCACACGGGAATTCGGTGTGCGCCTCTCGATAGGCGCCAGCAGCCGTGACATCGCCTCGATGGTGCTGAGCCAGGGATCGCGGCTGATTGGTCTGGGACTCTTGATCGGCCTGGTCGGAGCCGTCTTCTCAGCACAACTCTTTCAGTCGCTGCTCTTTGGCATCGGCGCGCGCGACCCCTTCACCTTCGTCGGCGTGACCCTGCTGCTCAGCGTCGTGGCCGTGACGGCGTGCGTCGTGCCCGCTCTTCGGGCAGCCGGCGTCAATCCTCTCGACGCCCTTCGCGATAACTAGCCAGCCGACCGCGTCGCCGCTACTTCTTCTTGAGCGTGGCTCTTCCGAACTCCGACCATGTGCCGTCTTTCGCTTTCGTGCTGTCCACGACTTCCAGCATGCCGGTGGGAAGAATCGTATAGACCGTCTTGCCGTTCGCGCCCCACAGCGACGTCATCGATGTTTCGTTCGCGGAAGCCTGAATCGAATGCTTGGCGCCACCGGTGTCCCACCAGGTCGCACTCAGACTTCCTTGCCCGAGATCCTCGTACATCGCCATGCCCTCGAAGAGAACGCGGGGGTCGCTTGTCACGACACTGCGCCAGTTCAGTTTGAAAATCGGACGTCCGAGGGTTGGCTCAACTTCTAACTCGACGTGGGAGTCGCGCTTCATCAATTGGCCCGTCCCGATCCATCCGCCTTGAAGCTTGTTCATGAACGAGTCGGAAGCCACTGTCTTTTCTCCAATGCGGTGATACTGGCCGTCGAAGGACGTCGTCCAAGTCTTGCCCAGATCGGTTGAGCTTTCCCAGTGCTGCCGCACCAGAACCGGGCTCAGAGGCGTCCAGGTGATGCGGTTGCGAAGCGGTGGTTTGGTCGGGTCGGGCTGAGGCGCGTCGCCTTCCATGACCATGCTGCCTCCCACCAGGCCGCCGGCGAGGTCGAGTCGCACTCCCGTGGTATCCACCCAGGTCTGATGCCACTTGCGGTCCGGCCCCACGGAGTTGAGGCTCTGGCCCACGTAGCCGCCCGGACCGGACGCCCAGCTCTCATGAAGAACGCAGCCGCGGTCGATCAAAGTGATCCGACTGACCCCGGCAAACTGTCCCGTAGGCGCGAGCACGTCCCACTGCCCGAGCCAGAAATCAAACTCTCGGCTCTTCGGATCGGTGCAGCCTTGACGCGGTGGAGGACCTTGCGGCGCCGGTGTGGGCGTTGGGGTCTGCGCGCTCGAGAGTCCAGCGGTCAGGATCCAGGATGCAAGGACCGTTCGTCGTGATGCGCGCATGGGGTCTCCTCAATTGGGCGGACAGAAGAGAATCCTAGGCCCTCGTCGCCCGGCTCCGCTATCAAGATCTTGCCGCCAGCATCGTTCTGCAGGTAGAAGGGGTTTGATTGAACGAGCGCACGAAGGCGGCCGAGAAGTGGGAGTGGCTGGAGAAGCCAAGATCGAAGGCCAGCGTGGTCAGGTCGGTCCTGGGCCGTTCGAGGCTTTCCAGAGAAGCGCGCAAGCGCACATCCAGCAGGTGGCGGTGGATGGTGCCGCCGGTGGCCTTTCGAAACGCCCGGCAAAGCCGGAACTCGGACACACCCAGAGCGCCCGCCAGTCGCGACAACGGCCAGTCCTCTTCCGGGTGACTCGAAATCAGCGCCCGGATTTCAGCTGCCATCTCAAGGCTTTCCGAATCCACGCGGTTCGTCTGATGATGACGTGAGGCAACCGACGTCACGAGGTCGTCAAGCAGAGCGTAAATGCCTTCGTCGGTTTCGCGCGCCGACACCCCGGCCAGCGCGCGGCGGAACACCTGTCGCTGAGCCAGGTACATCCGGTTCGAAATGGCGGTGCTCGCGAAAGAGAAGGGTCCACGCAGGCCAGGTTCCAGGCCATTGACCAGCACCGCCTCGATCGCGACCCAGCGGGGCACCGCGAACCAGTCGCTGCGGTCGCCCTCTTCACTGACCATGCCCCGGTCGTAAATCTGCCCGCAGTTGTAGATGGTTGCCGTCGTCTGATCCGCCACGAACGCGGGCCCGCCCGCATGTCGAATCCTCACGCTGGTCCGCGGAAAGACAAAGATGTCGTTTTCGATGGGACCCGTGTCGCGGAAATTCCGGTGCGATGGAGGACAGCGGAACGCGCCGATCATCGTTCCATCGCCGCGATGGATAACGGTGTCGAGAGGTGTCGCTGCCGCGTGGGTCATGACCAACGCAGAAGATAGCGCGCCAAGTCGGCCAGTGGGTGCGGGGCGGCCCGATTTATGCCGCGACGAACGCTTCGAGAATCCGTCGTCCCTGATCGGAGCCGAGGATCGATTCGCTGGCGCGCTCTGGATGGGGCATCAACGCCACCACGTTGCGGCCCGCGTTGCAGATGCCCGCGATGGAGTTGCGGCTTCCGTTGACGTTGGCTTCGTCGGTGACCTGGCCGGCGGAATCGCAATAGCGGAAGACCACGCG
>JBDTQB010000222.1:0-7513 GCA_039932395.1 Vicinamibacteria bacterium
TGCTCGCCGAGCAGCTCAACCAGACCGCCGCGTGCACGAGATTTCACGACATCGAACCGCGTCTTGCGCGATGGTTACTGATGACGCACGACCGCGCGCACGCCGATCACTTTCACCTCACCCACGTATTTCTGGCCGACATGCTGGGAGTGATGCGCAGCGCCGTCACCATCGCCGCGGGCGCGCTGCAACGGCAGGGGCTCATTCGCTACACCCGGGGCGAAATCAGCATCGACAATCGCAAGGGGCTGGAGGCCGCAGCGTGCGAGTGCTATGACGCGGTGATTCAGGACTATGCGCGTCTGCTGAAGTAGGGCGGATCGCCCACAAGGTTCGAACGCGCCGTGTTCACCATCGCACAGATCAGTCTCACGAAAGGGCCTAACGTTGGTTTGACGCAGTCACCGGATCGGCGCATTCCGGGTCAACAGACTCAAAAGCAGGACGGACTCGTCAGGAGTGAAGCGATGTCAGAACCGAACCCCGAGTTTTTGGAGCGATCGCACGTGGGTTGGCGGGTCCTGTCGCGCGGTGGCGACGACGGGGACGGCATGATGGAGCCTTCGACGCAGGCGCTGGTCGGTTTGGTGCCGAACGGCGTGGCGTACCGAGTCGGGCTCGCGGCCGATCACGGCGGCTTCGCGCTCAAGACCGAACTGATCCGGTCGTTGATCGCCGTCGGTTGGGATGTCGTGGACTTCGGCGCGCACGAGTTGGATCCCGCGGACGACTACCCCGATTTCGTCATCCCCCTGGCGGCGGCCATCGCCCATGGAGACCTGACACGCGGCATCGCCTTGTGCGGCAGTGGCGTCGGTGTCTGCATCGTTGCGAACAAATTCCCAGGAGTGCGAGCGGGCCTGGTTCACGATGTCTACTCAGCCCACCAGGGCGTCGAACACGACGACATGAACGTCGCCTGCCTCGGCGGAACCGTCATCGGGTCCGGGCTGGCGCTGGATCTGACACGCGTCTTCCTGAACGCTCGTTTCTCCGGGCATCCGCGCAACCTGCGCCGCCTCGCCAAGGTGCGCGCCATCGAACACCTTGGGCTTCTAAAGGAATGAACTCCAGGTCATGCAGTCGCTCGGCCTAAATCCGCGAGCATCGGTGACAGCGTACTGGAGTCTCGCGCTGGATGACCTCCTCGCGGAGCTCCCAAGCTCAGCCACGGGACTGGGGCAAGCGGAAGCGGATCGAAGGCTGAAAGAGAGCGGCGCTAACTCGATACGAGCAAGTCCCAGAATCGGGGCGTTGACCTTGCTTCTCAGTCAGTTCAAAAGCCCACTCGTCCTCATTCTCGTTTTCGCGGCGGTGATCTCACTCACGATGGGCGAGTGGGCGGATGCGGGCATCGTGCTCGTCGTGGTGTTTGGAAGCACCGTGCTCGCATTCGTTCAGGAGTACCGCGCCGGAAACGCGGTCGACCAACTTCGTTCGCGCATCACCGTGAAGGCGCGCGTGCTCCGCGACGGAAGCGCGGAGATGATCCCGGCGGACCAGGTGGTTCGGGGCGACGTCGTCCTGGTCAGCGCCGGCAGCCTCATTCCCGCCGACGGGGTCGTCCTTGAAGCGAACGACTTCTTCGTGAATCAAGCCGTTCTGACCGGCGAAACGTTCCCCGTGGAGAAGATTCCGGGTGTCGCGCCTGCTAACGCGACGCTCGCCGAGCGCTCAAACAGCGTGTTCATGGGCACAAGTGTCGGAAGCGGCACCGCGCGCGTACTGATCGCTTCCACCGGCAGCGGAACGGTCTTTGGAGGGATCGCCGGGCGGCTGAGTCTGCGCCCCGAAGAAACGGAGTTCGAGCGAGGGATCCGCCGGTTCGGCGGACTGCTCACCCAGGTCATGCTGGTGATGGTCGTGGTCGTACTCGCAGCCAATGTCTACATGGCGAAGCCGTTGATCGACTCCCTCCTCTTCGCCCTGGCCCTCGCCGTCGGACTCACCCCGGAACTGCTGCCCGCGATCATCAGCATCACGCTCTCCTACGGCGCGCAGCGGATGGCAAAACGCGGTGTGATCGTGCGGCGGCTCAACGCCATCGAGAACCTCGGGAGCATGGATGTGCTGTGCACCGACAAAACCGGAACGTTGACCGAAGGCGTTGTGCGCCTCGATGGCGCGCTCGACCCACAGGGCCAGGCATCCAATGAGGTGCTGCGCTTCGCGCATCTCAATGCGCACTTCCAGACCGGGCTCGACAACGCGATCGACGACGCGATTCGGGCGTTCGCGAAGAATGCGGGATCGGGCGTTGGAGACGAACGGAAAGTCGATGAGATCCCCTACGACTTCGTCCGAAAGCGCCTGAGTGTCGTCACCGCGGACGCGCACGGCGCGCGCACGCTGATCACGAAGGGCGCGCTGGATGCGGTTCTCGGAATTTGCGCGAACGCGCACGCGAGCTCCGGCGACGTCCCGCTCGACGCGGGACAACGCGCGACGATCGAGCGCCAATACGCCGAGTGGAGCGAGAAAGGGTTCCGGGTTCTCGGAATCGCGACCCGCCGGATGGACGTTCGACCTGGCCCTTACTCGCGGTCCGACGAGACGGGGCTCACCTTCGCGGGTTTCCTGCTCTTCTTCGATCCGCCCAAGGCGGATACCGCCCGCGTGATCGTCGACCTCGCGAAGCGGGGCGTGGGACTGAAGATCATCACGGGCGACAACGTGAAGGTGGCGATGCACATCGCGGATGCGGTCCATCTGAAGGTCGAGGGCGTGAAGACGGGCCACGACCTTGCCGACATGCGTGATGAGGCGCTGTGGAATCTCGCGGAACGCACCACGATCTTCGCGGAGGTCGATCCCAATCAGAAGGAGCGCATCATCCTCGCGCTGCAAAAGACGGGGCATGTGGTCGGCTACATGGGCGACGGCATCAACGACGCGCCCGCGCTGCACGCGGCCGACGTCGGCATTTCCGTGAACACCGCGGTGGATGTCGCGAAGGCGTCGGCCGACTTCGTTCTCCTCGAACGAGACCTCGGCGTGCTGCTCGACGGCATAGACGAAGGACGGCGCACCTTCGCCAACACCCTCAAGTACATCCTGACCACGATCAGCGCGAACTTCGGCAACATGTTCAGCATGGCCCTGGCGTCGGTCTGTCTCCCTTTTCTGCCCCTTTTGGCCCCGCAGATTCTCCTGAACAACTTCCTCTCCGACATCCCGGGTACCACGATCGCCACCGACAACGTCGATCCGGACATGGTCGAGCGCCCGCGGCGTTGGAACATGCGCTTCATCCGTGACTACATGGTGATCTTCGGCTTCGTCAGCTCGATCTTCGACCTCCTCACCTTCGCGATTCTGCTCTTCATCTTCCGCGCGTCCGCGGTGGAGTTTCAAACCGGCTGGTTCGTGGAGTCCCTGCTGACCGAACTGGTCATCGCCCTGGTGGTGCGGACGCGGCGTCCCTTCTTCCGCAGCCGGCCGGGAGCCCTTCTCCTTTGGAGCACCGTGTCCTTCATTGCCATCACCATCGCCATCCCCTACCTCCCCTTCAGCTCGGTGTTCGGATTCATCCCATTGCCCGCGCCACTCATGTTCGCGGTTGTTGGCCTGACGCTCCTGTACGTCGTGGCCGTGGAAGCGACGAAAAAGCTCTTCTACGCTCACGTCAAGAGCGCCGCAGCGTAACGCCATGAATCTCTCTCCATCGACCGGTGCGCCCGAGACCGCGCGGCCGAGTTCGCGATCAAGGATGAGCCTATGAAGGTTGCGGTGATCGGCGCCGGCATCGCCGGCTTGAGCTGTGCCTGGGAACTGCGCAAGGCAGGCATGGACGTGGAGGTCTTCGAAAAGCACGCCACCGTCGGCGGGCGCATGAACACGCGCACCAAGAACGGCCTCGCCTTTGACGTGGGTGCCAACTTCCTGATCGGCGCCTACACGTCCGTGAATGCCCTCGCCTTAGAGATGGGCGTCGCCTTGCGGAACGCGAGTCCCGTGGCGCACATCGTTTACCGGAACGGCCATCCCTACTCGATGAACCTCAATTCGATCCGAAGCATCTTCCGCATGGGTGCCCTGGACGTGCGCAGCCGTGTTCGGCTCCTTGCCTTTGTCCTCAAGGTTCGAAGCGAGCACGCGGGTCTGGATTTCTTCGACCTGGGCCTGGCGCCCGATGCGTTGAACCACGAGGACGCTTACGCCTACGCCCGGCGCGAAGTCGGCCAGGAGTTCGCGGACTACATCGTGGACTCGTTCAATTCATGCATGATGTTTTCGCGTTCGAGCGAGACCAGCGCCGCGGCCTTCCTCTCGCTCTTCGGCATGATGGCCGATCCTGCGAATGACTTCAGCGTCCACTACGCAGATGGCGACATGCGCGCGATGCCCCAGGCGCTGGCGAACCGGCTTGGCGTCCACTGCGATCGCCAGGTGGTCGTACTGGAACGTCACGGAGCTGGCTGGCGGGTTGTCACGACCGACTCCACGTCTGTCTTCGAACGAGTGGTTCTGGCGGTGACACCTTGCGCGGCGCTTGGGTTCCTGAAGAGCGGCGCCGAGCCTCAACGCCTTCTGCTCGCTCAGTCCCGCTACGCCTCCACCATCAACGTCTCGTTTCGCGTCCCCAAGGAGACGCTTGGACACACCCACTGCTTCTACGTTCCCTATGTCGAGAATCAGATCATCTCGGAGTTCACCAACGAGTCGCTGAAGGGCGATGACACACGTGACGGGCAGGGACAAGGCGGCCTGTTCCTCTGTGGCGATTACATGAACGCGCCCTGGATCGAGGGCGCCAGGCGCAGCGGACAGAAAGTCGCCCGACAGTTGATTCGAGGCCGGACCTCAGCGATTTAAGGGCTCCCCCCTGAGAGGCTCTCCTCAATTCAACCAGAGGACCTGATCGCCGGGCGCGCTGTTCGAGGGTGAAGCTCAGACAGCCAGATCGAGGGGCAGGTCCGAGATGTCCTTCAGGCGCTTCCCATCGACCATAGTTTCCAGCATTTCGAGCTGATCCTTGAGGTTCAGTTCCTGCAAGGCCTCAATGGCTTCATACAGCGCGAAATGGTAGACGCAATCGATGTCACCGGTGCCAAGAGCGATGGACGCAAGACGAGTGGGCAGTGGCTCGCCGGTCACGACGACAACGTGAGGCAGCCGCCCCTTCCGGTTACGGACCAGGTTGAGCCCTTCGGACCGTGCGTTCTGGGCGCGGTCGCTTCGAAGCGTCCATTTGCACGAGATGCTCGCATGCAGGAGAGGCTGCCCGCCATTCTGCTTCCTCAGGCTCGATCGAGTGGCAACCGAGCCGTCAACAATTGGCCTCTTGGCGTTGATGGCCTTGTCGTCTTCGAGACCCCTTTCGATGACGATGTCGGGCGAGATCGTGTAGTCACTCCCAAGTGCCGCGGCGAGTTCCTTGTCTCGGCGGGCCGCAGCCCTGAGAGCACTGAGGTGCGCGTACTGCTCGAAGCGAGCAATGGCGCCTCCCCGCGACGTTTTCCAAAGGCCGGGCCGCAGATGACGAAGGTGATCGAAAGTCGAATCGACAAATTCCTGGCAGAGCTCTTCGAATTTCCGGCCTGACTCCTGGCCGCCAAGGCGCAGGCCTTGTGTGGCCTTCCCAACCCGCTGGAGGATTCCCTTGGCAATCGCCACGCTCGTTGCGCTGTCCTTATCGGCATTCGACGGAATCTCTCCCGATGTCCTGAGAACTCCAGCCAGAAGCCCGGCATGGAATCGCAGACGTGCATCACGAATCAGCGGAGCCGCTTTTTCGGACCTCATGCCACGGCATCCAGCTTTCGCTGTTCTGGGACTACCATCTTCTGCCGTGGCCGGGTCCTGCGACCTTCGAGTGTGGCCCGCAAGGCGAGCCCAATCGCGTTGGCGACTGGTGGAGGGAACGCATTCCCCACCTGCCGATAGGCCGTAGTCTTCTTTCCCGAGAACACCCACTCTTTCGGGAAGCCTTGGATCATTGCCGCCATCTGAACCGTGAGTCGCGGCAATCCTTCGAAATCCCTGGCCGGGGGCTCCTCGGCCAGTGAACAGCCGTTCACGCCAAGTTGAAGCCATGCATTCCGAGCCCTCGTCGGGCCAAGGTCCGGGCCGCCATGCTTCTTCGATCCGCCGACCAGTGTTGGTGCAAGCTTCGTCGCACCGCGCGCCCATGCCTTGGCCTTTCGCCAGCCCTTGGACGACATGGGCTGGAGCAGAACATCACCGACAGTCGGAGGTGGTGCGCTGGCAGGCCGAGGCCATTCAAAGATCCCCTTCTGATCGGCTCTGATGGCGACAAAAATGGCCCGCGGCCGGAGCTGCGGAACTCCAAAGTGGGAAGCCTGGAGGAGCCGCCACCCGTAGACCACGTAGTCCAAGGCACGCATGGAGCGCATATAAGCCGTCCGGTAGTCGGCAAACCGTTCGTCCAGCAACCCACGTACGTTCTCGATCATCACCGCACGGGGGCGAGTCTCTCGGACAATCCTCAGAACTTCGGGGAAGAGATCGCGCTCGTCGTCTGCGCCAAGCTGCTTCCCCGCCTTTGAAAACGGCGGGCAGGGGACCCCAGCGGCCACAAGGTCAACGCCCGCAAAGGGCTTGGCGTCAAAGAACCGCAGATCAGCCTCAATAACGGGCCAGCGCGGCCGATTCGCTCTGAGCGTCGCGCAAGGGCCCGGGTCCAACTCGACGAGCGCGACGTGGTGAAAACCTGCGGACTCCAATCCGATGGCCTGGCCCCCGGCTCCGGCACAGAGCTCAATTGCGGTCAGGCGAGTCACGTCTTCGGAAGCTATCACAGGAGTCTCCATAGTTTCCGAATGTTCGGGCCTCCCCCAGTCAGATCGGGTCCCAACGACAAAAAACGGGGTTCCGAATAGGGAACGCGCGCAAAACAAACGCCCCGTCGCCGCGCTTTCGTCGCTTCTCTACTTATCGCCTGTGGACGCTGCTGACAGCTGACGATGCAGCGTCGCGGTATCCGGCGTGTCGCGCGGACTCCAGAAACGGTCGCCCGTGAGCTTCATGTACAGGTCCATCCCCGTGCCGATGGTCCCATTCACGCCCGGGTAGCCGCTTGCCGCGTTGCACCAGTAGAAGTTCGTCCAGGGCGATGCCGCCTTGAGCCGACCCTTCCCCATGTTCACGGGAGTGAGATGCTGGCCGTACGAGTGCCCTCGCAGTGCCCAGCAGAAATCCTCGTTCGTCGTGGGAGATCCCGCCACGTGAAGAGCGATGCGCTTGCGCAGGTCGGGAACGTGATGGCGCCGGGACGTCGTCGATCTCAGCCGCGGAGCCTGAACCGTCAAGCGCCCCTGCGTTCGGCATCGAACAGACCGGCGGCGAACAGATCCAGCAGAGTTTCATCTCGATGAGTGCTCCGACGAAGTGATGACGAAACCAGGCGCGCAGCCGCCACCCACCCTTCCGTGGTATTCGCCCGCAGCACTCTGGCAACGCAAAGCCACGACGATCGCGGGCCTTTCCATCGCAGGCATCGCCGCGCATCTGGCGCTTCGCTTTGGTTTTCATTCGACTGAGGAGCTTCACC
>JBDTQB010000223.1:0-7512 GCA_039932395.1 Vicinamibacteria bacterium
CCATCGATGGAGTCGCGCCTGAACGCCATCAAAGGCCGCTACACCTGGATTCGTCTCCGCAATCGCGTGGGCCGGCTGGGGCTCGCTCGCGTTCACATCATCGACCGCAAGAAGCAGAAGCTGCCGACCGCGATCCTCACACCGCCTTTGGTTGATGCGATCGGCGAGCGCCTCGCACGCAAAGAGCAGACCGTTTTATTGCTCAACCGCCGTGGCTATGCGACGAGTCTGGTGTGTCGCGAGTGCGGCACCGCCGCGCAATGTCCGCACTGTTCCGTGGCGTTCGTTCTTCATCGGCGCGGGGAGCAGGCGCAGTGCCATTACTGCGGCCTGATGAAGACCACGCCGACCCGCTGCTCCGTCTGCCGAGGCGACTACCTTCGCCTTCAGGGCTACGGAACTCAGCGCGTCAGCGAAGTTCTGGGGACCTTCTTCCCTGAAGCGAAGGTCGATCGGATTGATCGAGACATCGCGGGGCGCCGGGGAGCCGTTGAAGAGGTCCTCCACAAATTTGAGAAGCACGAGACCGACATCCTGGTCGGCACCCAGATGATCGCGAAAGGCCACGACTTCCCGAAGGTCACGCTGGTTGGCGTCATCGATGCCGACGTGGGTCTAGGCCTGCCCGACTTTCGATCGGCTGAGCGGACGTTCGCATTGCTCACTCAAGTGGCCGGACGCGCGGGACGAGGTGACCTTCCCGGCGAAGTCCTCCTTCAAACTCACAATCCGAAGCACTATGCCATCGAGTTCGCACAGAACCAGGATTACGACGCCTTCTTCGATCGCGAGATGGAGTACCGGCGAACCATGGGATATCCGCCGCACGACGCGATGGTCAATATCCTTTTTCGAGGACCGGTGGAAGCGGAGGTGGCGAAGAGCGCACGCAACATCGCCCGCAGGTTGAAGCCGAAGCTCGACGGGGGAGTGCTGGGTCCGTCGCCCTCACCGCTCTCAAAGGTTCGGGATGAGTTCCGCTATCAGGTGGTAATTCGCGGCAAGCGCGGTGTCATTCGGGAGGTCGTCCACGAAGCGCTGATCGCCGAGTTCGGGCCGATGCGTTTCCCGGGTGTTGCGGTCGATGTCGACCCGATCAGCTTGATGTAGCCGGGGGCTTGGGAATTTCCTGAGTCTGCGGCATCACGATTTCCGTCGACTCGATTTCCTTGCCCGGCTTGAAGCGGATGCTGCGGCCCGGAGGAATGGGAACTTCCTGCCCCGTCCTCGGATTCCGACCGATCCCGCGCTTGCGAGGCCGGATAATGAACACGCCAAAGCCTCTGATCTCAATTCGTTGGGAATGAAGCAGCGCGTCCTTGAACGACTCGATGACGGCCTCGGTCGCCATTTCGGCGCGCACCCGAGTGAGATCGGCCGCGAGTGCAACCTGGTCAATGAGATCGGCCTTGATGAGGCTCATCTGGCTTCCTTCGCCTGTTTGAATGTCTCGGTGCGATGGTCAAAGCGGTTAAGGACGGAGCCGAATTCATTTCGGCGGAGTCCGCGGGGGTCTTGGGGGGCTAAGCATAACTGTCCGTTTGAAGGTGCGGCCCCCCAGCTAAACTAGGATAGTCCATGTGAAGCCAGAATCCACAACCGAAACTGAAGCCCTGCCGCTGGTTGCCCTTGTGGGTCGGCCCAACGTTGGAAAGTCCACTCTCTTCAATCGCCTGACCGGCCGGAGGCAGGCGATCGTCGATTCGAAGCCCGGATCGACGCGCGATCGCGCGTACGGCCGAGTCGAATGGCAGCGTCGTGAGTTCTCCATCGTTGATACCGGTGGCCTCTCGCCGGGCGCCGATGAGATGTTCCTCAACCTGAGCAAGGCGCAGGCGGACGTGGCCATCGGCCAGGCCGCACTCGTCATTCTTCTCGTCGACGCGCAGCAGGGCCTTCTTCCGGACGATCAGGCGCTTGCGCGCAAGGTTCGCTCGTCGGGCAAGCCCGTGCTCCTGGTGATCAACAAGGCGGAGGCCGGCCGCCGCGAAACCAATGAGTTCGCGAGACTTGGCTTCGGTGAACCGTTCCCGATTTCCGCCGAACACAATGAAGGCATTGGCGATCTTCTCGATGTGATTTGCAAGCTGGCCGACGCTCCGCGCATGAAGGACGACGAAGGCGCGGTGAAACCGACTCGGGTGGCTCTGGTGGGCCGGACCAACGTGGGGAAGTCCTCCATGTTGAACCGTCTGGTGGGTGAAGAGCGCTCGATTGTCTCGCCAGTTTCGGGAACCACTCGCGATGCCGTTGACTCCCTCCTCACGTGGCACGACAAGTCGTATCTCTTCGTCGATACCGCCGGCATTCGCAAGGTTCGTCTGCTCGAGGATGGCGCTGATCACGTGGCCGTCGTGCAGGCGAAGCGCGCCATCGATCGCGCAGAAGTCTGCGTTCTGATGGTTTCGGCCGAAGATGGCATGCGCGAGATGGACGCCACCATCGCCGGGCTGATTCAGGATTCCAACCGAGCAGTCGTGGTCGCCATCAACAAGTGGGACCTCGCCAAAAGCCTCGACAAGACACCGGCTCAGATCCGCGAGGAGTTCTCCTATCGCGTGAAGTTCCTGGAGTACGCGCCCGTGGTCCTGGTCTCGGCCAAGACCGGCATGGGCCGCAAGGAACTGTTTGCTGCCATCGACAAGGTGCGCGAGGAATGGTCTCGTCGCGTGCCGACGGGCCCGCTGAACCGCTGTCTTCAGACGGCCGTGGCTCGCAACCCCATTCGCTATAAGAAGGGCGCCGACGGCGTCAACCTTCTGTATGCCGCTCAGATCCGCGTTGAGCCGCCGACGTTCACTCTTTCGGTCAACCGGGAAGGGGAGCTTCATTTCTCCTCGGAGCGGTTCATCATCAACTGCCTCCGCGCGGAGTTTGGCTTTGAGGGCTCGCCTATTCGCGTCTGGCTCCGGGCAAGAAAGTCGAGATCGGGTCCGCAGTCGTTCAAGATGCGAAAGGCGGTCGCTCGCCCACGCACCGACGGTAAACCGAACAGTGGAAAGGACATGACTGAGGAGACTTCAAGTCAGTTCGAGGCTCCGAAAACTCGCATTGACAAGAGAAGGACCCCCCGTTCATAATCTCGTTTAATTCCTGCAGGCTAAATCACGCTGGTGGAATGAATTTCCTTCGTTTCTTCATCTTCTAACGCTCACCTTGTCCCCCGCTCAGGGAGTCTTCGTTTGACCAAGGCAGACATCGCCCGCGCCGTGTACGAACGCCACGGCGGCCTGTCCAGTCGGGAAGCGGCACGGCTTGTGGATATCTTTTTCAGGCTTCTGCGTGAGCGTCTGCTCCGCGGCGAAAAGGTTCAGATCACAGGGTTTGGGACGTTCCTGGTGAAGACGCGTCGCGAACGTCGCGGACGTAATCCAAAGACGGGCGACATCATCGCCATCCGTTCGCGCAAGTCGATCTTCTTCCGTTCGTCGCCTCAGGTTGAGGCGGCGGTGCCGTCTGAGATGGCGGAGTTGACGGCGTGACGCTTCGGCTACGCTCAGCGCAAGCCCTTCGACTGCGCTCAGGGCAGGCCCTGTGTCTACGCTCAGGGCAGGCGCTTGGACGGCGCTCAGTGCGGCCCCTCGTTCGCTGAGACGCCATGGTTGAACGCAAGATCCCAAACAAGCTGTTCTTTAAGATCGGCGAAGTCTGCGAACTGACCGATATTCAGCCTTACGTGCTGCGCTATTGGGAGACGGAGTTTCCGACCCTGGCGCCCGCCAAGAACAGCTCGGGCCAGCGCATTTATCGCCGTCGCGATATCGAGACCGTCATCCGCATTAAGGAGCTTCTCTACGGAGAGGGCTTCACGGTGGCTGGCGCGCGCAAAAAGATCGAGCAGGAACAGGCAGGTCGTGTCGATACGCCGGTTTCGACCGCCGTTCTCGAGACCGCCTTTGAAGGCGCTGAGCCTGATACGAAGATCGGTCCGACTCCCTCGGCGGCTGCCATCCGTGCCGCCATGGCGCACCCACCGCCCCACGCGCCTACGTCCAGCGAGCACGCCGTCGCAAGGGACGATAAGACGAGAGCCATCCTGCAGGAAGTGAAGGACGAGCTCAAGGCGTTGCTGAAGGTCCTCGACCGCAAGTAGACGGAACCCGGTCGCCCTCGACGTCGTTACGAGGTCATGAGATCACCCCGCGCGTCGAGCCCCGGTCGAACCTTGTGTCTTGGTCTGCTTGTCTGCGGACTTTTTCCAGGCGCGGCCCACGCGAAAGCCTTTCCCTACTGGGGCGTCTCATTTGGCACCCCTGAGCGGACCGCCGCGCATCTCGGCGTTTCGTTTGGTCGCGACATTCCAGGCGACGCCGAAGGCTTCGCGATCGGCACGGGGCCGGTGGTCGAGGTCAGCGCTGGGATGGGCGGGGGCAGTCTTGGTGTCGGCCGCTCGCTCCTGATCCTGCCCGAGGACTCCATTCGCGTCTACGCGGACGTGAAGGCGGTGGCGACAAGAACCTGGGACAAGCCGCGCGCTGCCTCACCGCACGCCACCTATGTGGGAATTGAGGGAGGGTTGTCGGTTGCGTTCGTGCGACTGAACGTCGGTGTCGCGAAGCGCGTCGAGCAAAAGACGCGCGGCGCGAACGTCCTCTTCACGTGGGGGGCGGGGATTCAGATCCGCATAGGTTCGCGGCGACCTTCGGCTCACCCACCTGAAGTCAACTCCGGTCGCTAAAACGCGACGGGCCATGCTCTTGGTCCCATGCGAACTTGGCCAAGTCGCTGACGATGGTGCCCCTGAGCGCCAGCCTCACAACACGACATAAACTTGATGCCGATGCGGGTCTCCGTGGAACCCTTGCTTCGTCACATCCAGCCCGCGCTCCGCGGACTGATCCGAGACGTTCGATTCACGATCGCCGTTGTCCTGACCCTCGGCATCGGGCTCGGCGCGAGCATCGCGGCGTTGAGCGCCGGCTATGGTGTGCTGATCAAGCCCCTTCCGTTCCGCGCGGCTGAACGCATCGCCCTCGTCCGGGCGGAGACGACATACGCGGGTACGGCCAGACCTGTTCGCCTTTCAATTGGCGCGGAGAGGATGGCGACATGGAACGAGGGGGTTTCGGGAGTAGGGACTCCTGCCTTCTATGCGATGGGAGTCGCGGCCCTTGCCGTGGACGGCGGGTCAGAGATCCTGGACACCGCGATCGTTTCGGGCCAGTTCTTCTCCGTGCTGGATGGGCCCATGATCACCGGCCGCACACTCGGCCCCGATGTCGATGCCCTTCCGGCCGCCGTCATCAGCGCGCGCCTTGCCGTCCGACTGTTCGGGTCGCCGGGCGACGCGCTCGGGAAGTCGCTCAATTTGACCTCCCGGATCTACTCGGTTGTCGGCGTCGCTCGAGGAGACTTCGACTTTCCGACCCATCGCGTCGATGCGTGGCTTCCCCTCGGCATCTCCCGCGCCGTCAATCCGCGGTGTTGCGACCTCCAGGCCATCGTGCGCCTCGGAGGCGGACAGTCCATCGAACGCGCGACGGAAGCTGCCCGCCGCGCGTTCCTCGCGACGGATGGCGAGTCGATGAGGAGGGGGGGACTCACGGTGAGCCTGAGTTCCCTTCCTGAGGACGCAGCGGAGCCGTTCCGCCCCGCCCTCATCGTGCTTATGGTCGCGGCGGGCCTACTTCTCCTGGCCGCGTGCGGGAACGTCGTAAATCTGCTGCTCGCGAGGAACGCCTCTCGCGAGCGCGAGTTCGCGATCCGGCGATCGCTCGGCGCCTCAACGCGCCATCTTGTGATGCAACTGGCCGTTGAAGGTGCTCTGCTGTCGTTTGGCGCGGCGATGGCTGGCATGGTGTTGACCGTGGGATGCGGCGCGCTGATGTCACAGTTCGCCGGGTCCATCGTGCCGCGGACCGATCTGGTTCGTGTCGATGGCATCGCCTGGGCGATCGCTCTCGCCCTTTCGGCGATCGCGACGATCGGGACAACCTTGATTCCCGCGCTCCGGGCGGCGCGCGTATCGATCGTCCCCGGTCGAGCCGAAGTCAACGGGGCCGGTCCGTTTTCGGGACGTCGCACACAGCAGGCGATGTGCGCTCTTCAACTCGGGATGGCGATGACTCTCCTCACCGGCGCCGCGGTTCTGGGACGCAGTCTCTCGGCGCTGATGAACGTCGACCTCGGTGTCTCGGCCGCCCGGGTCGCGACGGTCTCGCTCAACCTCTCGCTCGGGCCAAGACCGATGGATGCGGCGGTCCTCGATCGAGTCCGGGCGGTCATTGACGCCCTCGAACGCGTGCCCGGTGTTGACGCCGTGGGGGTCGGGACCGCGATTCCACCCCATCTGGCCAGGATGCAAGTCACGCTGCGACGTCCCGACGAGGCGCACGACTATCGGGCGGCGGCCGTCCCCGCAACTCCAGGCTATTTCGAGGCGCTGCGGATGCGGCTGGTCCGGGGCGATTCTTCACCCCCTCGGACCACGACACGGCACCGTCCGTCATGATCATGACCGAATCGACGGCGCATCGCTTCTTCGATGGCGACGCTCTCGGACGCACGCTGAGCCTGCCGCGCCTGCGCGATGGAAAGACCACGACCGTCGACGCAACACTTGTCGGCGTTGTGAAGGATGTGAAGTACAGCGGCCTCGCCTCAGCCGCGGACGACGTCGTCTACGTTCCCTTCGCGCAGCAGCCATGGTCTGCTCCATTCGCGATTGTTCGAACCGCGGGAGATCCGGTTACGGCCCAGACGGCGATACGGAAGGCCATCGCAGCGGCTGACCCATCGATGGTGATCGGCGAGATCTCGACGGTGGGAGCTCTGGTTTCCGAGCAGGCGGCGGGACCGCGACTACGGACCATGCTGTTGTCGTCGATCGCCATCGCGGCGCTGGGCATCGCGGTGTCGGGACTGTATGGCCTCCTCTCCTACACGGTCGCGCGGCGAACCCGCGAGATCGGAATTCGAACGGCGCTGGGCGCCACTCCGAAGGACGTGACGACTCTTCTCCTCCGAGAAGGCGTGGCAATGGTAGCCGTCGGAGTAGGGGTTGGACTCGCGTGCGCGTGGGCCGCATCTCGCGCCGCCACGTCGCTCGTCTTCGGCGTGTCGCCTGAGGATCCGCTGTCGTTCGCCGCGGCCGCCGCCGGTCTCTCGCTGGTCGCGCTTCTCGCGAGCTACGCGCCCGCGCGAAGAGCGTCGCGTACCGATCCCGTGGCGGCCCTACGTGCCGACTAAAGAAAGGCTTTCGACGATCGGGCTACCCTCCGTCGCCCATCGACTGCACCCTTCGACTCTGACCCTTAGACTTTGAAGCCGACGGACCACGGCTCCGGGATCGCCAGATTCGGGTGCCGCTGTGAGTTTGGGGAAGCAGGAGAGTCCGTTAAAGAACTGCGGCCCCCCAGCTAAAAGAAGGACGTAGGCCGATTCACTCGGCCGGAGTCCGCGGGGGTCTGGGGGGCTGAGCACGAACAGTCCGTTGAAGAACTGCGGCCCCCCAGCTAAAAAATGGTCGGGATGGGAGGATTTGAACCTCCGACCCCCTGCACCCCAAGCAGG
>JBDTQB010000224.1:0-7494 GCA_039932395.1 Vicinamibacteria bacterium
CGCCATGCCCGTGAAGATCGGTGAGATGCTCTCGAAAGAGGGCTTGATCACAGCACAGCAGCTTCAGGAAGCGCTGAACTATCAGAAGCAGAACGGCGTCAAGCTCGGACGGGCGCTGGTTCATCTCGGTTTCGTGAAGGACGACGAGATCACCGGTCTCCTCTCGCGGCAGTACGGTGTTCCGTCGATCAACCTCGCGACCTTCGACATCGATTCCACCGTCCTCAAGGTCCTGCCTGGAGAGACCTGCCGCAAGTATCAGGTCATCCCGATTTCGCGCGCGGGCGCCGTGCTCAGTCTCGCGATGAGCGATCCGACGAACGTCTTCGCCATGGACGACATCAAGTTCATGACGGGGTACAACGTCGACCCTGTGGTCGCGTCCGAGATCGCCATCGAAGAAGCGATCAACCGTTTCTACGGCAGCGCTCGTTCCCTCCAGCTTCGCCAGGAAGGGGGCCCGCCCACCTCCGCCACGCAGAAGGGCGGGCTGGGGAAGTCGCCCACCCTTAAGGAAGTCATCGACGGCCCGGGCCTCACCTTTGACGACATGGCCTCCGTCGGCTTGTCGGAAGTGGACATCGACGCGATCGGTGAAGAAGAAGGGGAAGTCGAAACCCTCAAGACCGAAGAAGACGAAATCGATCTTGGCGCTCTCTCCCGCTCGTCCGAAGCCGCACCCGTGGTCAAGCTCGCGAACGTCCTGCTGATCGACTCCCTGAAACGCGGCGCTTCCGACATCCATATCGAGCCCTACGAAAAAGAGTTCCGGGTCCGGTTCCGCATCGACGGCATCCTCTACAACATCATGGCGTTGCCTATGAAGCTGAAGGATCCGCTGACCTCGCGCATCAAGATCATGTCGAAGCTCGACATCTCCGAGAAGCGCCTGCCCCAGGACGGCCGCATCAAGATCCGCTTGAAGATCGAAGACCGCAGCCGTGAAATGGACTTCCGGGTTTCGTGCCTCCCGACGCTGTGGGGCGAGAAGATCGTCATGCGCCTTCTCGACAAGTCGAAGCTCATGCTCGACATGACGAAACTCGGGTTCGAGGTGGAGTCGCTCGCGAAGTTCAAGCGCAACATCGAGAAGCCCTACGGCATCGTGCTGGTCACCGGCCCAACCGGATCGGGCAAGACCAATACCCTGTACTCGGCGCTCGCGTCGCTGAACAAGCCGGACATCAACATCATGACCGCCGAGGATCCGGTCGAGTTCAATCTGATGGGGATCAATCAGGTTCAGATCCGCGATGCCATCGGCCTCAACTTCGCCGCCGCCCTTCGTTCATTCCTGCGTCAGGACCCGAACATCATTCTGGTCGGCGAGATCCGCGACTATGAGACGGCCGAGATTTCCACCAAGGCGGCGCTGACCGGCCATCTCGTGCTTTCCACCCTTCACACGAACGACGCGCCGTCCACGGTTTCGCGCATGGTCAACATGGGCATCGAGCCGTTCATCGTGGGCACCGCGGTCAACCTGATTCAGGCCCAGCGTCTTATTCGACGTATCTGCGCGAGCTGCAAGGAAGAAGTTCGTGAAGTGCCGCCCAAGGTCCTTCTTGATGTCGGATTTCTGGCCGAAGCCATCGGCAGCTTCCCGCTCTTCAAGGGTCGCGGTTGCCAGACCTGCAACGGAACAGGCTACAAGGGTCGCGTCGGTCTCTACGAAGTTCTCGAGATCACCGACGGTGTCCGTGAACTCATCATGATGGGCGCCAACTCCGTCGAGCTTCGCAAGAAGGCGATCGAGGACGGGATGCTCACTCTCCGCATGAGCGGTCTCGAGAAAATCAAGCAAGGCATCACCACCATCGAGGAAGTCCTCCGCGAGACGGTGCTTTAGCCCGTGCGGCTGAGGTCCGCGTGGATCCGGCTAGACGTTCGGTCCTCACCCTTTTCGCGACCGTGCCTCGGGCGATGATGAGTAACCGCCGGGTCCTCGCGACCGGATTGGTTGTGGTTTTCGCCGCGCTTGAGTTCTATCTCCGGATGCCGGTGCTTCTCGGTCACGCGGCTTTGTTTGATCGGGATCTTTTTCTTCTCTACTACCCGCTCGTTCACTCGGTCCTGCGAGTGCTGAGCGAGGGAGCTCTTCCTTTCAGAGATCCGACATCTGCCTTCGGGCAGTCCATTCTTGGCGACCCGGAAAGCCAGATCCTCTACCCTCTGACCTGGCTCAACCTCGTTCTGCCGACGCACGTGGCCTACGCTTGGTTCGTGTCGATCCAGACGGTGTTCGGGGCTCTGGGGATTGCATTGCTCACGCGACGCCTGTCGGGCGGTTCAGTCGTCGCGGCTCTCGTGGGGGGCCTGCTTTGGATCTCAAGTGGCCCGCTGCAATCGCTTGCGACCTTGTGGCACCACATGTCGGGTGCGGCGTGGATCGCCTGGGTTCTGCTCGGGGTTGAGCGTGTTCTTGAAGAGCGCACCCTTCGCTCGGCGGTCGTTCTTGGCGCGACGCTCGGCGCGCAGATCCTTGCGGGTTCGGCGGACATGTGCGCCATGACCATTCTGTTCGCGCTCTTGCGCATTATGTCCGAATCCGGCTGGCGCGCGTGGCGATGGTGGATGATCAGCGCCGCGGTGGCGCTCGCCCTCGGGACGGGCGTGTGGCTTCCCGCCGCGGAGTCCGTCCTCACCTCCGGCCGTGCCGCGCTGCCTCAGTCGACCCGGACCTTCTGGTCTCTGCATCCACTTGCGACCCTCGAGTTCTTTCTTCCGCTTCCGCTTTCGTTGCTGCCGCTCAAGCCGATTTGGAAAGCCGCGTTCTTCGAGTCACGCGAACCGTTTCTCGGCTCAATGTTTCTCGGCGCGGCCATGCTTCCGCTGTTCGTTTCCGGACTGTTTGATTCCTTTGTGGCCTGGCGCGCACGCGTCGCCTACGGCATCGCCGCCTTGGGCGGGTTGCTCGTGGCCTTCGGCAAGAACTCCATCGCGTATTCGGTGTTGGTGACGATCCTTCCCCCTCTCGCGGTGCTCCGCTATCCCAGCAAGGCGATGGTTCCGGTGACGGTGGCGATGTGTGTCCTTGGTGGAATCGGCGCTTCTGCGCTTGGTCGCTCATGGCGCTCGCGTGTGGCGGCGGTGGTTTCTTCTTCCGCGCTTGCGGGCATCGCGCTGCTGCTGATCGGACCGGCGCGCGGAGTCTTCGAGGCGACGCTTTTCGATCCACAAGCCACTTTCGCCATGGCTCAGGTCCAGAACAATCTGTCCCAGGACCTGTGCGTGACGATCGGCGCCATGATTCTCATGATCGCCTCCGCGTGGGGACCTTGGCGAAAGACTTTCCTGGCGCTCCTTCTCCTCGTCACGCTCCGGCAGAGCGCCTATCTACTCGGTGACCTGAATCCCACGATTCGACCGGAGATTCTCGCCTACAAGCCGGAACACATCGAGTCGATCCGTCCGCGTGAAGGACGAGTGTTCGTCTACGACTACGGTCTTTTCGAGGGCCTTGCCAAGAAACATCTGGGCACCGACGGATTGATCTGGAGCGGTCTCGAGAAGATGGGCCCGGACGAGGGACGCGTTGTCGCGACCCACGCGTCCCTTGGACCTCTGAGCGGCGGCCTTTGGGGCTTCGAATACGCATGGGACGCTGACTTGCGCCTGCTCCTCAACCGTCGACTGGCGAAACTCACCAGCGGTCTTCGTTCCATCGAAGACACTCCGGGTTTTCTCAAGCTGCTGCAGATTTCAGGCGTCGAACGTGTGGTCGCCTTTCATGACGCCGGCATAGGGGGATTGAACCTTCTCTTTCGCAAGCGGGTGTTCCACAAGGAGGACCTCCGCGTCTTTGAAGTGCCATCGACACTTCCACGCGCGCACCTCACGTCGGGCCGACGGACCGCATCCGGATCCGATATGAATGATTTCCTCGACCCTTCGTTCGATCCTCGCACCACGGTTCTGGTTGACGGCCCGCTCGCGCGGGCGGCCTCTCGGGATTACAAAGGAGCGGCACGCATTCTCGAGAAGAGGGCCGACCGTCTGACCATCGACGTGGAATCAAATGCGCCCGGATTCCTCTCTCTGACCGAAGGTGCGCTTCCCGGCTGGAGGGCGTGGGTGGATGGTCATTCCGTTCCGGTCGAAAGGGCAAACGCCATCTTCATCGGGACGGAGGTTCCGGCGGGCCATCACCACGTCGAGTTTCGTTTCCTGCCCGCTTCGGGCATCGTCGGTGTTTCCGTCACTGGAGTCGCAGCCTTCGCGTTGCTCGCCTGGATTCTTCTCTCTCGCCCGTCGGCACCGCGAGTGAGCGGTTCCGGCGACCCCTCGCCTCCCCTCCTCGCAGGAGGTCCCGCGTGAAAGGTGGTATCGCCGAGACGATGCGGCGACTCAGTTCCCGCAAGGGCGCCGGGCTCATGGCCATGGCGTTTGTCTTCTTTTGTTTTGAGTTCGCACTGCGCTCTTCGGTCTTGCTCGGGGTGACGGCCCTGTATCAGCGCGACCTCTTCCTTTTGTACTTCCCCTTGGTCCAGACCGTCCTTCATGTTTTGAGTCAGGGCGCTCTCCCGCTTCGCGATCCGAGTTCTGCCTTCGGCCAGCCCTTACTGGGCGACCCGAGTTGTCAGATTCTTTATCCACCGGTGGCGATCCATCTGCTGCTTCCACCACACCAGGCCTACGCCTGGTTTGTTTCGCTTCACTCCATCTTCGGCGCAGTGGGTGTCGCCCTGCTCGCGCGTCGGTTCGCCTCCGGGTCGATGACGGCGGGGTTCGTGAGCGGGTTCGCCTGGCTTTCGAGCGGACCCCTGCAATCGATGGCGACGCTCTGGCACCATCAGGCGGGAGCTGCGTGGATCCCGTGGGTTCTGCTCGGCGTCAACAGAGTGGTCGACCGAGGCGGCCTGAAACTTCAGCTGGCGCTTGGCGTCACGTTCGGTGCGCAGATCCTCGCGGGCTCCGCGGATATGTGCGCCATGACCTTGCTCCTTTGTGTGCTCTTCGTGCCGCTGCGCCGTCACTTGGACCTCTGGAAGACGTGGCTCGTGAGCGGACTTGTGGCTCTTTCTCTCAGCGCCGGGATGTGGCTTCCTGCATCCGAGCTCGTCATGTATTCGAGCCGCACCGCGTTGCCCGAAGCCTTGCGGACCTACTGGTCGTTGCACCCGCTCTCCGCCCTGGAAATCTTTCTCCCGATCCCGGTCCGCGCCTTCCCGCTCCTGCCCGAATGGAGCCACGTGCTCTACGAAGGACGGGAGCCGTTTCTCGGTTCGATGTTTCTCGGCGTCGCGGTGCTTCCTCTGGTGCTTGCTGCTTTCGCCGATGCGGCCGTGCCCAGGCGTGTGCGCCTCGCTTCCGCGATCGGAACGATCTCCGCCTTTCTCATAGCCCTTGGAAAACATGCGGCCTTCTATTCCATCGCGGTTCTTTTGGTCCCGCCGCTCAAGATCTTCCGATTTCCGACCAAGGCGATGGTTCCCTTCGCGGTGTTGATGTGCGTCCTGGCGGGAATCGGTGCGGCATCGATTGGCCGATCGTCCCGTGCTCGCCGCGCGGCATTCGCGGGCGTCGTTTTAGGAACGTTGCTGACCCTGTTCTGGTTCGCGCCGTTTGGACCGTTGGCGACGATCTTCCTCGATGTGAGTTCTTCCGGGCCGCTCCATGATTTCCTCGCTCAGGCAAGGCCGCACCTCTGGTTCTCGATCCTTCTTCTCGGCGTCACCGCCGCCTGGCTGCGCTTTCCAGCGGGGAAGGTGGGAACCACGCTCGGCCTGCTGCTTCTGGCCGGGCACCTTGAGCAAAGCTATGAACGCCATGCGGGGTTCAATCCCACCGTCCCCGCGGACTTGCTTGCGTATCGGCCGGAGGCTCTTGAGGCATCGAAGCCACCCGATGCCGGCCGACTCTATGTTTACGACTACGCGATGATTCAAGGACGAGGCCAAAAATACCTCGGGAGCGAGGACCTCTCCGGGGGGCGCAGTCTCAAAGGGTTTCAGCCGGACGCCGCAAACGCCCTCGCCTCGTACGCCTATCTCATGCCATTGACCGGAGCCTTCTGGGGAGTCGAATACGCATGGGACGCCGATCTGCGCCAACTGTTTGATCGGCGCCTGTCTGAGCTGACGGTCGGGTTGCGACGCGTGGAAGAGACACCCGCATTTCTGAAGTTGCTGCGTATCTCTGGTGTGTCGCGCGTCGCGGCAAGACACGACCTCGGATTTGAAGACTTCCGTCTCTTGGCGCGCGTGAACGTCTACTACCCCGACGAAATGAGGATTTTTGAAGTCCCAAGCCCACTCCCTCGCGCATTCCTCGTCTCGGGACGTCGGCGGGGAACGGGATCAGATCTGTCGGATCTCGTCGATTCCACTTTCAACCCCTCGACCACCGTCCTTGTCGATGGTGGAGCGGTGCGCGAACCGCAACGCAATTTCGAAGGTTCGGCGCATCTCGATCACCGCACGGCGGATCGACTGATTGTCTCCACCGAAGCGAACGGTGATTCGTTTCTGGTGATCCTTGAAGGAGCGATGCCTGGTTGGCGAGCGTGGGTGGACGGACAGCCCGCCGTTGTCGAACGAGCCAACGCCATCTTTGTGGGCACCGAGATTCCAGCGGGCCGGCACACCGTGGAGCTTCGCTTTCTGCCCACGACAGCGGTCGCGGGACTTGCTGTTACGGGGTTAACCGTTCTCTTGCTGCTTCTGTGGTTTTTCGCGAACGCATCGGGACGGGCACGACCCACGACGACCGCCCCTTCAGTTCAAGTGTGATCACGACCATCAAAGCCAAGAAGGAGATCAACGCTCCCCAGCCGATGAACGGTGGGGTATAGGTGAGAAGAAACTCATGTGTGCCCGGGGGGGCGGGAACGCTGATGAACGCCAGAGGGGTATCTTCGATGGGAACGCTCTTACCATCAACGGTCGCTCTCCATCCGCGCTCGTTCGCAAACGATACGACCAAGCGCGAGGCTTGCGCGTTGGACCCTTCAAGGCGCATGACGGAGCCGCGCATCTCTTGAATCCGGACGGGCTCAGGTTCGAGATGACCGTCGGCGGTTTCAAATCGTGCGCGCGGCCACGAGCCTGGGACGGAATACAACCGAACCGGCGCCGCGAAAAAAGGCGCCTCCTCCCGGATCAAAGGCAACACACTCCAAAGGTCAGGAGGGTCCATGGTCACGACATATTCAACCGAGCCCCTGCGCAATTCGTCCATCACCATCGCCTGATTTCGTGAGGAGGCGAAGTCTTCCACCATGAGTTGAAGGGGACGTCGGTAGAAGTCGAGAATGTCGATATCGAAGCTTCCGAAGTAGCCGAACCGCCCAGCCGTTGGAGGATTGAGATACCAGGTCGCGGCGAGCGCCAGCGCTTCGGGATACTGGTATCCCACGGGAACCTGGCGAAGTTCGTAGTTTGGGCCGACCGGTGTTCGGATCGCAGCTTTGCGAAGCTGCATTGAATAGTCCGAAACGTAAATTCGCGACTCTTTCGGGATGAAAGCGGTGAGCGGAGGCCGGTCGCGCAACAG
>JBDTQB010000225.1:0-7441 GCA_039932395.1 Vicinamibacteria bacterium
TTCTGGGTTCTGCAAGGGGTCAACGCGAAACGCTACCGGGATCTGGCGGAGAACAATCGCATCCGCACGCTCAGCATCGCGGCGCCTCGCGGGACACTGACCGATCGCAACGGCCGCATCCTCGCCGAAAACAAGCCGGCCTTCAAGATCGTGGTCACGATGGGTCCAAGTGCCTCCATCGACACCATCGCTCATTCCCTGTCTTCCCTCATCAAAGTCGACGAAGCCGAGATCCGTCAGAAGCTCGGCAAGCCGCGCGCCGCGTACCAGCCCGTGACCATCAAGCCCAAGGCGACGTTTGAAGACGTCGCGGCGGTGGAATCGCGCCGTCTGGAAATGCCGGAGGTGAGTGTCGAAGTGGTGCCCGTGCGGTCGTATCCGCAAGCGCAGAGCGCATCGCATGTGGTGGGACGCGTGGGAGAAGTGACCGACCGTCAGCTGAAGCAACCGGCGTTCGCGGACTTTGAACCGGGACGTGTCGTGGGTCAGTCCGGACTCGAGGCGCTCTATAACGAAGATCTCACCGGCGTTGACGGGCTACGGCGCGTGGTCGTCAACAGCCGAGGCGTTGAGGTGTCCTTGTCCGAAGATCAGCCGGCGCACGCCGGGGGCGCGGTCGAGCTGACGCTATCGAGCGAGCTTCAAGCAGCCATGGAAGCGGCGTTTAAGAATCGGTCGGGAAGTGCGGTAGCGCTCGATCCCTACACCGGCGAAATCCTCGGTCTCGTGTCGTCGCCTGGCTTCGACCCCAATGCGTTCACTTCCGGAATCGAGAGGGCGGAGTGGGAGGCCCTGACGCGAGATCCAAGAACTCCCTTACTGAACCGCGCGGTGCAAGGCCAGTATTCGCCGGGCAGCCTCTTCAAGGTGGTGGTCGCCGCCGCCGGCCTCGAAGAAGGTCTCATCACTCCGGAAACCACGGTGTTCTGTCCTGGATATGCATCGATCTACGGACATGTCTTCAAGTGCAATCGACCGGGCGGGCATGGCACGGTTTCGCTTGCACGGGCGATCGGTGAGTCGTGCAATGTCTTTTTTTACCAACTGGGCGCGCGGCTCGAGATCCAACGTCTCGCTGCTTACGCCCGAAAATTTGGGTTCGGTTCCATCAGCTCCGTGGACCTTCCGAACGAAGCAGCCGGTTTGATTCCTGATCCCGCCTGGAAGGAGCGCGTTCTGAAGGCACCCTGGTACCAGGGAGAAACGATCTCGGTTTCGATCGGACAAGGACAAGTTCTCACCACCCCCCTGCAGGTGGCGAGAATGATGGCGGCCATCGCGAACGGTGGTCGGCTGGTTCAGCCTCACATCGTTCGCCTCGTGGGCGGAAAGCCGGTGGCTTACGAGGCGCCGCGACCCATCGGCCTCAAGCCTTCCACGCTCGCCGCGATCAAAAAGGGCCTCCTGACTGCCGTCGAAGCGGGTTCCGCTCAGCGCGCCGGGATCGTGGGCCTGGAGATTGGAGGCAAGACGGGTTCGGCGCAAGTCGTGTCGTCCGCGAAGCTCACCAAGGACATCGACTCGATCCAGCCGCACGCCTGGTTCGCGGGCATAGCACCCCTCGATGATCCACGAATCGTCCTGGTGGTACTGGTCGATCACGGCGGCTCCGGTGGCGCGGCGGCGGCTCCGGTAGCGCGGGAAATCTTTCTGAAGTTCTTCGAGCGAGCCCTCCATGACGCTCCCACGAAACGGGTTTCTCCCTAGTGCTTCGTCGCCTCTCGCAGGGCCTGGACTATCCGCTGCTTGGGCTCACGCTCCTGCTCAGCGGTCTGGGCATCGCCATGATCAACAGCGCGACCCAGGGAACGAAGCTGCAGGGACTCTGGATGAGCCAGCTTGGCGCCGTCGCGATCGGAATGGTGTTGCTTCTGATTGTGGCGGCGACCGACTATCGACGTCTCGCGGATCGCTCTCCTGTTCTGCTGGGTGCCACTCTGTTCGTGCTGCTGACAACGCTGGCCCTGGCACCGCGCATCGCGGGCACCAAACGGTGGCTGACTCTCGGACCTGTGCAATTCCAGCCTTCCGAATTCGCAAAGATCGTGGCGGCCCTGGTGATCGCCAAGCTCTTTTCCGAGATGAAGAAGGACTCGCTCGGCCTGGGCGATTTGATGGCGCCGGCATCCATCACGGGTGTGCTCGCCTTGACCATCGCGGCGGCGCCCGACCTCGGGACCGCCGTCTCCTTGCTGCCGATGTTTTTCATCGGAGCCTTCCTCGCGGGACTGCGCTACAAATCCATTCTGATTCTCAGCGGGTTTGTGTTGATTTTCGGGCTCGTGTCGTGGGAGTTCCTGCTGCGCGATTATCAGAAGGCACGTATCTATTCGTTTCTCGACCCCGATCTGGACCCACAAGGAAAGGGCTATCAGAAGAAGCAATCGCAGATCGCGGTGGGCTCGGGGGGGCTCGCCGGAAAGGGCTACGGCATGGGTTCGCAGACCCAGCTCGGCTACCTTCCCGCGCGTCAGACTGACTTTATTTTCTCGGTGCTGGCTGAAGAGTTCGGCTTCATCGGCGTGGTGGGAACGCTAGGGCTTTATCTGGCGCTGCTCTGGCGCTGCCTTGATATCGCACGACTTGCCCGCGACCGGTTGGGCGCCATCCTCGTCGCCTGCCTCACCGCAACACTCGCCTTCCAGGTTGTTTACAATGTCGGCATGGTGGCAGGACTTCTCCCTGTCAAAGGTCTGCCACTTCCGCTAATGAGCGCCGGTCGTTCCTCGGTGCTCGCGACATTCATATCGATCGGCTTGATCCTCAGTGTCAGGATGCGCCGATTCGCCAATTGACGGGCCCTATCTTGAGCTTCTCCAAAATGACCTCCTCCGCAACTTTGCCCGTGCACTCCGCATGAGGCGCGAACTTGTCGTCACCTCCTCTCCCAAAGAAACCCGTGTCGCACTCCTCGAAGACTCCCAAGTCGCCGAGTTTTTCATCGAGCGATCCGAGCACGCGTCCACCGCGGGCAACATCTACAAGGGCCGGGTCAGCCGCGTGCTTCCGGGCATGGGCTCCGCTTTTGTCGACATCGGCCTGGAGCGCGACGCTTTCATGCACGCCGAGGATGTCTTCGAGGACCTTCCGGAGAATCTTCTCGAAGAAGAAGAGCGCGGCGCCAAGGCCGCCCCGATCGAAGACCTGGTGAGTCCAGGCCAGGACATCGTGGTTCAGGTGGTCAAGGAATCGCTTGGAACCAAGGGCGCGCGTATCACGGCGCATATTTCTTTGCCCGGCCGCTTCATGGTCTTTCTTCCCACCGTCGAACACGTCGGCGTTTCTCGCCGGGTTCAGGACGATGACGAGCGCAAGCGTCTCAAGAGCTTCCTCAAGGGCGTCCGCCGGGATAACGGCGGCGGTGGGTTTATCGGCCGCACCGCTGCGCTGGGACGCGATGTCGTCGACCTCGAACGCGATGCCAAGAACCTGATCCGCACCTGGGATGAAGTGCGCGGCGTCGCCTCACGAGGCAAGGCTCCGATGCTTCTTTACAAAGAGCCGTCGCTCGTCGAACGACTCCTGCGTGATTTGCTGGGCAAGGATGTCGCGGGCGTTCATGTCGACGATCCCGAGGTTCACAAGAAGGTTTACAACTTCCTTGATCGCGTCGATCCCGAGCTTCTTTCGAAGGTTCGCCTCGTCAATCGACCCGGACACATCTTCGACGACTTCGGCATCAATGCCGAGCTCGAGCGCGCGCTCAAAACGCGGGTGCCCCTGGAGTCGGGCGGTTCGATCGTCATCGAGGAGACGGAGGCGCTTGTGTCGGTGGACGTCAACACCGGCCGTTTCGTCGGCAAGAACGATCACGAAGAAACCATCGTCAAGAACAACATCGAGGCGGCGAGAGAAATCGCGCGTCAGCTTCGCCTGCGGGATCTCGGCGGCATCATCGTCCTTGACTTCATCGACATGAAGGATCGCAAGAACCGCAAGAAAGTTCTGGCCGTGCTCGACGGAGAGCTGCGTCGTGATCGCGCCACCAGCCGCGTGCTTTCGGTCAGCGAGTTCGGGCTCGTCATCCTGACCCGCAAGCGCGTGCGTGAGTCGCTGAGCAAGACGCTCTGCGAGACGTGTCCGGAATGCGCCGGTGTCGGTCGCGTGAAGTCCGTGCCGACCATCCTGACCGAAATCTACGATGAGATCCGGAAACTGCCGTCGGAGCTGAAGGCCCAGAAACTGACGCTACGCGCGGCACCTGCAGTCGCCGATGTTCTTCTTGAAGAGCGCGACAGCGGTTTCCTCTCGTCGATCTCCAAGCTGCTCTCAGAGCCCCTGGGGGTCGAGGCCGACCCGCTTCTCAGTCAGGAGCAGTTCGACATCCTGACCGGCCCACCGACCGTCTAGGACGATTTCCGGCGAGAGCGCGGCGGCTCAGCGAGCAGCTCGTTCTCGTCGATCAAGCACGCAGCCGGCACCCTGCCTTTGACGAGCCGGATCCCTTCACGCTGAAGCCGGCTTCTCTGTTTGGCCCCTCGGTCGTCGGGCAACAGAATGACGCCGCCCGCGCCAACCACGCGTTGCCATGGTGTGGCGTCCCCTCGCTTGAGGGACGCAAGGATCCAGGCAACCGTGCGTGCGCCGCCCATCGGCCGTCCCATGGCTGCGGCCGCTCGGCCGATCACTCCGTAGCTTGCCGCCCGTCCTTTAGGAATTCGATGGACGAGGGTCTTGACGATCGACCCTGGCGATTCTCCGTCCGTTTCATCAGGTCCCGACATGCGCGGGGCTAGCTAGCGATTCGACATGGGTGTGGGCGTAGGAAGAGGAGCCGCGGGTGGAACCACGATGCGCTCGGGCGTCGCGGAACCGGAGGTCGTGAACTCATCGTCGGTAGCGGTGGCGGGCTTCGGCGCCTTGACCTTGGCGCGACCGATTTGCGTGGGCGCTTCCCGCACATAGACGACGTACACCGCGTTCTTCTTCAGATCGGCGATGTAGTCGCCGTAGACCTTGTCGAAGCGGGTCTTCGCAAGATCTTCCTGAATCCGATCTTTCACCTGATCGAAGGGCGTGATTTCATCGACCATCCGTTCTTGGACCTTGAGGATCCAGAAGGAGTTGTCGATCTCAACCGGTGACGACACCTCCCCGGGTTTGAGACTGGCGATCGCGTTGGAGAGCGCCGGATTGAGATCGGCGGGCTCGACGCGCCCCAGATCTCCGCCCACGGCCTTGCTCGCGCTGGAAGAATGGTCGCGGGCGAGGGTCTCGAAGTCTTCGCCCCGCTTGAGGCGCGCCACCACGTCCTCGGCCTGGGCCTTGTCGCCCTTGATCACGATCTCCATGAGGTGAACCGTGGCCTTTTTGGTGAAGTCCTGTTCTTTGCGGCGTTCGTATTCAGCGCGGACTTCGGCTTCGCTGACCTGGGCCTTCGGATCGACGTCGCGCGAACGCACCTGGCGCACGATGACCGAACGCTCGATGTTCTTCCGCAGCGCCTCCTTGGTGAGGCCTTCACGCTTGAGCTGGACGAGGAAGTCTTCTTCCGACGCGATGTTCTGTTCCTTCTTGATGTCGTCGATGACCTGATCCAGGTACTCGGGGCGCAGCTTCAGGCCAAGGGTGCCCGCTCGATCAACGAGGAGCAGCTCTTCCATCGCCTCATCGAGAAGTTTGGCGTTGTTCTGGCGAAGGAAGGATTCGACTTCGCCTTCGGGAACACGGGCCTGCTGAATAGCGGCCAGTTGGCGGGCCTCGAAGTCAGAGAGGGTGACGATCTGGCTGTTGACCCGCGCCATCACGCGCTCGATCACATCACCATGGACCAGAACGGAAGCGCCTAGAGCTCCCACGAAAGAAATGCTACCGAGCCATGACAGCTTCATAGTTCACCTGTGCTTGAGAGACGAGTGCATCAATCAGATGCTTCATCTTGAGACGCGCCTTTGACTCCGCGAGTCGGGCTTCGATATCCGGGCGGGAATCCGCGAAAGACCTCATGCTAGCGGGCGTCTTCGACTCAAGCCGAAGGACGTGAAACCCGAAGGTCGTGGTCACGATGCCAGACACCTGCCCAGGAGCCAGCGCAAACACCGCCTGATCGATTTCCGGAGGCAATTCTCCTCTCCGGAACGACCCGAGTAAACCGCCGCTCGGCGACTGGGGGGACTTGGAGCGGGCGCGGGCAAGCAGCTCAAAGGAATTGCGGTCGGAGGCCAGAATACGCACCACATCGCGGGCGTCATGAAGGGTCGTGAGCAGGATTTCCCGCACCGTCACCGATTCGGCGACGCTCGCGACTTCCGGGTGCGCCGCGTAGAACGCTTGCGCTTCTGCCTCGGTCACAGCGTCCGGGGTGAGTGCTGAGGAAAGCCACCGCTCGGCCGAGGCTCGGTTCTCCGCGGCATCCTTGAACCCTTGATGGCTAGCGGCGATGGCGACAACGCGTTCCTCAATAAAGCGGCTGAAGGCCGAGGAACGCATGATCGGGTCGGTGGTGTCGGTGCCATCCTTGCCGAGCGGCTCCAGCTTCTTAAGAAACACGCTGCGCCGGATATCGACACCCTGGAACCGGATGACCACTGGGTCGAACGGCGCTCGGCAGCCCGCGGAGAACAGCGCGGCCAGCAGAAGCGTCGCGCAGACGGGTCGAAGAAGGGGGGGCGCCGTCAAAGCCCGGCCATTCTCACCGAATTGAGTCTTTCAAGGACAGCTCGTGTGGCGTCGAGGGGCGCACCCGCAGGCAACGGAACGCTCAAGATCTTCCCTTGAGCGCTCAGCTTGGCTGCGGACCACGTCGCGACCAGGGTGGCGAGCTTCCCCGGATCAATGGGCGGCGCATCACCAAACGTGATGTCCACCCGCGCTCCCGCGCGATCGACTTTGAGGATCCCCAGCCCCTCCGACATCACGCGTAGCCGTGAATACGTCATGAGATCCGTGGCCTCGGGAGGGAGGGGGCCAAAACGGTCGCGCATGTCGGACTCGATGGCGTGAATCTCTTCATCACGCAGGGCATCGGCGGCGCGCTTGTAGATCAGGATGCGATCGCGAGCCTCTACGATGTACGTCGCCTTGAGCCGGAGATCGATACGGAGATTCAGGACGGTTCGCTCGATCACGCTCGCCTGACCGTCTGCCTGCATCTCGCGAACTGCGTCTCCCAGCAACTTGAGGTACAGATCCAGGCCGACGGCGAGGATGTGGCCGCTCTGTTCTCCGCCCAAAAGATTTCCCGCGCCGCGCATTTCAAGGTCGAGCGCCGCGAGTCGGAAGCCGGAGCCTAAGTCGGAGAACTCCCGGATGGCCGCCAAACGACGTTGCGCTACCTCGGAAAGAACGCGGCCGGGCGGAACCATCAGATAGGCGAATGCTGGCCTATCGGAACGGCCGACGCGTCCCCGGAGTTGATAGAGCTGGGCGAGCCCGAAGCGGTCCGCTCGATGGATGATGAGAGTGTTCGCGCGAGGAACGTCGAGACCGTTCTCCACGATGG
>JBDTQB010000226.1:0-7423 GCA_039932395.1 Vicinamibacteria bacterium
CTTTCTGGGCCTGCGCTTCGCGGATCTTGTAGCCGAGCTTTTCGTTGCGCTCGTCAACCTTGATACGGAAGGCGCCGAGTTCGGCTGCGACCTTGCGCGCGTATTCGTTGTGCGCTTCGACAACCGGGATCACCACGGCCTGAACTGGAGCGAGCCACACCGGGAAGGCGCCCGCGTAGTTTTCGATCAACAGAGCGATGAAACGTTCGAAGCTACCGAAGATTGCGCGATGGACAACAATCGGACGATGGTCAGCGCCGTCCGGTCCCGTGTACCAAAGATCGAAACGCTGGGGAAGCTGATAGTCGAGCTGGATGGTGGCGCACTGCCACTTGCGACCGAGCGCGTCGGTCACGTCAAAGTCGATCTTTGGACCATAGAACGCGCCATCGCCTGCGTTCACTTCGTACTTCTGGCCCGCCGCTTCAAGCGCCTTCTTGAGTTGCGCTTCCGCGTCGTCCCAGGTCGCGATCTCGCCCAGGAATTCCGGCGGGCGAGTTGAAAGCTTCACGTCGATGGTGAGACCGAAATCTTTGTAGACGCGCTGGACAAGACGCAGCGCCGACTCGATCTCGCTTGCGATCTGATCGGGCGTGATGAAGATGTGGCCGTCGTCCTGGCTGAACTGGCGGACGCGGGTGAGGCCGGAAAGCACGCCCGAGGCTTCGTTGCGATGAAGCACGCTCTGATCATGGAAGCGGATCGGAAGCTCGCGGTAGCTGTGCTTCTCGGCGCCGAACATCAGCATGTGGCCCGGGCAGTTCATGGCCTTCATGCCCATGACTTCGTCGCCCGAGTGAATCTCGAACATGTTCTCGCGGTAGTGGAACCAGTGGCCGGAGGTTTCCCAGAGCTTCTGATTGAACACCAGCGGCGAACGCACTTCGGTGAAACCTGCGGACTTCACGACGTCGCGCATGTACTCCGCGAGAACGTTCCACAAGATGGTCCCCTTGGGCATCCAGAACGGAGCGCCGGGAGCCCAGGCGTGGGTCATGTAGAGGCCAAGCTCCTTGCCGAGCTTTCGGTGATCGCGCTTCTTCGCTTCCGCGAGCCGGAAGAGATGCTGATCCAGCTCTTCCTTGGTGAAGAAGCTGTAACCGTAGATGCGCTGCATCGACGGGTTTTCCGGTTTGCCCTTCCAGTACGCGGCGGCGGGCGAGGGATTGAGCTTGAAAGCTTTGATGTGGGAGGTGCTCGGCAGATGCGGCCCGAGACAGAAGTCCATGAACGGACCCATCGTGTAGCACTGAACGATGTCGCCGGCCTTCTCTTCGATGAGCTGGCACTTCAGGCTCTGGCCTTTTTCCGCGAAGAGCTGCAGCGCCTCGGCCTTGGGAATGAGCTTCTTCTCGATCGGCCGGTTCTGCTTGACGATGTGCGCCATCTTCTTTTCGATGGCGGTGAGATCTTCTGGAGTGAACGGCTTGGTCGTCAGGAAGTCGTAGAAGAAGCCGTCGTCGGTGGGAGGACCGATGCCGCACTGAGTGTCGGGGAAGAGCTCGGTGACCGCCGCCGCGAGCAGATGCGCGGACGAATGGCGATAAATCTCAATCGGGGAATCCGCAGGTTTGCTCTCGCCGGAAGGTCCCGTTAAATCCATCATTTGAGTCGGGGGGCCGCAAGAGGAAAACGGACTGATGTGCTCAGCCCCCCAAACCCCCGCGCTCCGGCCGAAGTGAATTCGGCCTGCGCTTGCGTCTCGATGCGTAACATCAGCGTGAGCTGAAGGAGAGGCGGATCATCAAATCGCGTTCGGTCCTGAGAGAGTCTTCTAAAAAACGGAGAGTGAACAATTGAGGTCTGGTAGGCACGGATGGAATTGAACCATCGACCCCTTCCGTGTCAAGGAAGTGCTCTACCACTGAGCCACGCGCCTATAACCGGACCTGCAATGTTCCAGGACTTTGAAGCGTACAGAAGGGAAGGTGATGGTGTCAACTTTGAGGTGGGGGGCCGCAGGGAACCGACGGACTTTCGTGCTCTGCCCCCCACGCCCCCGTTCGCTGCGGCGGAAGTGAATTCCGCCTTCGCTTGCCATGCCGCACCAACACCGCACAGCGCTGGCCCGCAGCCAGTACACTTCCGCCAAGGTGAAGAAAATCCACATTCGATCGCGCGCGATTCTTGTTCTGTGCTGCCTGGGCACCTTCGGAGTCTTGTCCTGCACTCCTCCGCCGGAAAGCCATCCGGCCATGCTGGGCAGCTCAGCCGACCGGCTCAAACCGCTTGCGGGCGCCTTGTCGCCCGACCTGGTTCAACGTCGTATCTACGTCTCCGTCTATTCCAGCATCTACCTTGGCCTTGCGTCGGAACAGTTGATGGTCAATCTCGCCGCTACGGTGAGCGTTCGCAACACCAGCGCCGACCATCCTTTGGTCCTGACCCATGCCCGTTATTACGACTCCGCGGGCAAGGCCGTTCGCGACTATGTCGAGAAACCGTCGGAACTCGGACCCATGGCGTCGGTCGAGTTCGTGGTGAAGCGTGACGACGTTGCGGGCGGACCTGGAGCGAACTTCGTCATCGAATGGGCGGGCCCTTCGGACATGGATGATCCGATCGTTGAAGCGGTCATGATCGGCCAAAGTGGCCATGCGGGCTTCTCATTCACAAGTGTGGGGCAGACGGTCAAGCGACCGATTAAGTAAGGTCAGTTGACGACTATATTGACAATCAATATAGTCGTCTCATGCGCTTCATAGCTGACGATCACCTTCCGCTCACGCCGGCGATGTTTCAGGTGCTGGTGGCGCTGGCCGACGGCGAGAAGCACGGCTACGCCATCATCAAAGAAGTGGCGCGGCGCACCGACGGGAAGGTGAAGATCCTGCCCGGCACGCTGTACGCAATCATCAAGCGCTTCGTGGCCGACGGGTTCATCCTTGAATCCAACGAACGCCCCGGTCCCGACCTCGATGATGAGCGGCGCCGCTACTACGGTCTCACCAGTCATGGACGCGCCGTGGCCGTCGCCGAAGCGGATCGCCTCGAAGAAACGCTCCTGCAGGCCCGGGCGAAACTCAGTCTGAAGCGCGCTTGAGGGAGATCTTTTATGCACGATCGAATTTTTCGCGCTCTGCTCCGGCTCCTGCCCGCGGAATTCCGCGGCGACTATGGCCGCGAAATCGAAACCGCGTTTCGTGACGAGAGGCGGGAGGTGAAGGCGCCGGCCGCATTGCTTGGTCTCTGGATCGCGGCCATCGCCGACATCGTGAAGACCGCACCGTCCGAGCATTGGGACATCCTCAAGCGCGACTTGCGCTTCGCGTTCCGGACCGCGTGGGCGCGACCCGCGCACACCGTGACCGCGGTTCTCACCTTGGCCCTCGGCCTCGGCGCCAGCATCCTGATGTTCTCGGTCGTGGACGCGGTGCTCCTCACTCCACTTCCGTATCGCGATCCTCAGCAGCTTGTGATGATTGAGGAAGGCTCACGTTCCGACAGCGGCCCCATGGGCTATCTCACGTTCGCGGATCTCAGAGGACGCACGCGCACCCTTGAATCGGTCGCGGCGATGTCGCAGTCGTTCGCGACGCTTGGCGGGGATGGCAAGGATGCCGAGCAACTTGGAGCCATGCGCGCTTCCTCAAGTTATTTCGATCTCATCGGGGTCCCGCCCGCGATGGGCCGCGCGTTCACCGAAGCGGAAGATCGGCCGGGGCCGGCGCGGCGGGTGGTGATCCTGACCGACGCATTGTGGCGGGGTCGCTACGACGCGGATCCTGCGATTCTCGGCAAGGCGATCAGCGTCGGCGGCAACCCCTTCGTCGTCGTGGGCGTCATGCCGCGCGGCTTCGAAGATCTCATCGCCCAGCGCCTTTACACCGACGCCCAGCTCTGGATGCCGCTTGGCTATGACGCTTCGCTTAACTACGCGTGCCGAACCTGTCGCCATTTGCGCGTGGTCGGCCGGACCGCGCCGGGCGTGTCCCGCGACGCGGCGGAACGCGAGTTGACCGATCTGGTCAAGGGTCTGGCCGTTCAATACCCGTCCCAGTACGACGAGCCGAAGGCGAAAGTCATCTCTTTAGCTGACCAGTTGCTCGGCCCGATCCGGATGACCTTGTCGGTCCTTTCGCTCGGCGTGATGGCGCTTCTCCTCGTGGCCTGCGGGACGGTGGCCAATCTGATGATCCTGCGCGCGAGCGATCGATCGCGCGAGATCGCAGTCCGTGCGGCGCTGGGAGTGAGCCCCGGACGCATGGCGCGTCAGCTCATCACCGAGTCGATGGCGCTGTCGATCACAAGCGCGCTGGTTGGTCTCCTGCCGGCGATCGCCGCCATGCGCGTGCTGGCGGTGTCCGGGCCCGCACAATTGCCCCGTCTTCAACACATCGCCATGGATGCGCGCGCGGGCGTGTTCGCCCTCGCACTGGCGATGGGAAGCGCGGTCCTTTTTGGCCTCGCCCCGATGCGGCAATGGCTGACTCAGAATCTGGCCGCGAACATTCATGGAGCCGGACGGACCACCGGAGGATCGTGGCGTGTGCGCGCCGGCCTGGTGGCGGCGAACGTCGCCATGGCTTCGGTCCTCCTCGTGGGCTCGGGACTTCTCGTGCGCAGCCTCGTCGGTCTGCTCGCCGTCGAGCCGGGCTTCAATCCTTCGAACACGCTGACGTTTCGCGTTTCGCTCAGCGGTCCGGAGTATCAAGGTGATGACAACGCGAAGGCCATTGCTCAGACCGTGGGGTACTACGACCGGTTGCTTACGAGCCTGCGCGGACTTCCCGGAGTGACGGCGGCGGCGGGTGTCACCACTTTGCCTCTGGGTGGTGGCGCTGACGGCTTTGGATTTCACATCGCTTCCCGGCCGCTCCCGAATCCCGAGAGCGCTCCCGCCGCCGAACGCTTTGTGGTCACGCCCGGATATTTCGAGGCCATGAAGACACCCCTCATTCGTGGACGCCTGCTGGATGCACGCGACGCCCAGTCCGCGCAGAAAGTCGTGGTGATAAACGAGAAGCTCGCGACGGCTCTGTTCCCTAAAGATGATCCGCTTGGCCAGGACATCATGCTCGGTCCCCCTGACGCCGACCACCGCACGATCGTGGGGATCGTTGGCAACGTCGCCCATCAGGGCCTCGGCGCCGCGCCATCGCTTCAGGTCTACGTGCCGCAGGGCCAGTGGGCCTGGGCCGAGACCGCGCTGACCCTGGTGGTGCGCACCAGCGGAGACCCCCTGGCACTCGCGTCTCCCATCCGCACCGTCCTTCGTGAGATTGACGCGCGACAGCCCATGACCGCGATGCGGACCTATGACGATGTGATCGCCGCCTCGACGGGCGCACGACGGCTCACCGCGTGGCTGCTGTCATTCTTTGCTCTCGCGGCCTTGGCTCTCGCCATCGTCGGACTGTACGGCGCGGTCAGCGTTCTGGTCAGCCAACGGGAACGGGAAATGGGCGTGCGCCTGGCGCTGGGTGCGGGCTCAGCGGAGATCCGAAGACTGGTGCTGCGAGACGGGATGAAGCCGGCGCTTGCGGGCATCGTCTCGGGATTCGCCGTCACCGCTGCCGTGGTCGCGTTTCTTAAATCCCTCGTCTTCGGAATCAGCGTCTTCGACCCCGCGACGTTCCTCTCGGCGTTTGCCGTATTGACCGTGGCGGCTCTGGTGGCCTGCGCGATCCCTGCCTCGCGCGCGTCGAGGATGGACCCGGCCCGCACCCTCCGCGCCGAGTAGAAGCCATCTCTTGAGGCGCAAAGGACCGTTTCGGTCGTTCGCATAGACTCAGCGCAATGATTGCGACCGATCGTGCGTCACGGACCATCTCCTTCGACGCGCTGAAGCAACCGCTCTCTCCGCTGTTCCGCGACTACCTCGCGTCCCGTGGAAGAGCGTCCGATTTCTACGCACTGGGCTACGCCAAAGAAGACCTCGCCAAGGCGGCTGATGCGACGGTGGGATTTGCCCGTCCTCGGGTCGAAGTCGCCGAAGCGCTGGCCGCCGAGCAGCCCGAGGGCAGCGAAGCTCGCGCCAATGCCGAGCGCCTCAAGGATCCTGAAACACTGGCGGTGGTGACCGGTCAGCAGGCCGTTCTCTTCGGCGGTCCGCTTTACGTCATCTACAAAGCGCTTGCCGCGGTGGAGATCGCGCGGGTCATGAGTGAGACTTTGAAGAAGACGGTCGTGCCGGTCTTCTGGGTCGCGTCCGATGATCATGACTTCGCGGAGATCCGCGCCACGACCATTCTTGATTCCAGCTCTGAGCTGAAGGCGATTCGGTATGAGCCTCATGTCGAGCCGAACCTGCAGCCCGCGTCCACGATCCACTTCGACGACACCATCGAGGGCCTCGTGAAGTCGGTGCGCGATTCCCTTGCCGCTTCGCCCTGGAAAGACGACGTCTGCGACGTACTCGCCGATGCCTACCGACCGGGCGAGACGATCAGCGGTGCCTTCGCGAAACTGTTGCGCCACTTCCTTCCGACTCTGGTCATCTTTGATCCTGCGGTGCCGAAGCTCAAGGCGCTGATGCTTCCCGTGATCGACCGCGAGATCGCCGAGTCGTCGCCGACGTCGCGCCTTGCCGCGGAAGTTGGCGGCAAGCTTCTCGCCGCCGGTTATCACCAGCAGGTTCCCGTGCGCGCCACCGGGTTCCTCAATCTCTTCCTCGTGGCTGACGGCAAGCGTCGCGCGCTCGGAGTAGGCGACAAGGGAATTGAGGTCCGAGGCGGCAATCAGACGATGACGTCGGCGGCGCTGCAGGCGCGTATCGCGAAGTCACCTGAAGACGCGAGTCCGGGTGTGATGCTGCGCCCGCTTGCTCAGGACTATCTGCTTCCCACCATCGCGTACGTCGGTGGTCCGGCCGAGGTCGCGTATCACGCGCAGATCGGCCCGTCGTATGAACACTTCGGTATTCCGCGTCCCGTGATCTTCCCGCGCCCGTCGTTCTCCCTCGTTGATTCCGCTTCAGCGCGGGCGATGGAAGCTGAATCGCTGACCTTCGAGGATCTTCAGACCGACACGGAGACCCTGCTGGCGCGCGCCGCTCGCGAGGCGAATCCGGAAGTTGAGAAGGCGTTCGTTGATGCGCGCGCCGCCATCGAAGCAGGCTTCCAGAATGTCGAAGACGCCCTGGGCAAACTCGATCCCACCCTGCGCGGTGCCACTCAGTCATCGCTCGGTCGAGCGCTCCATCAGGTCGAAGGTCTTCATGAGAAGGCGCTTCGGACCATGAAGCGTCAGGACGTGACCCGCGCCGAACGGTTGCGCCGCACGCGCGATTTTATTTTCCCGGGAGGCGCCCTGCAGGAACGCGGCGTTGCCTGGATTTCGCTGCTGGCCCGCTACGGTCCGCCTGTGATCGATGAGATCCGCGAGCGCATGGACCCGTGGGCCAAAGGCCATCAGGTGCTGCCCATATGAAGATCGGAATGGTCGCCCCTCCGCTCGGCACCGCCTCGATGACGGTCGCCGC
>JBDTQB010000227.1:0-7418 GCA_039932395.1 Vicinamibacteria bacterium
CCCTTCGACATCTCGTTGGCTTTCCGCTTCTGCCACTCGCCAATGCCGAGCTTCTCCAGCCACGGAACCATGCGCCGTCGCGACTCGGCCGGCTTCATCCCCTTGAGTTCCGCCATGAAGACGAGGAGATCTTCCACGACCATCTTCTGGTACAGGCCGCGCTCCTCCGGCATGTAGCCAATCCGGTTGCGCATCGCCTTGTCGGCCTTCGTGCCGAGGATCAGGATCTCGCCGGTGTCGGGCCCGATGATGTCCATCGCCATTCGTATAGAGGTGGTTTTGCCGGCGCCATTCGGGCCGAGCAGTCCAAAGACCGATCCGCGAGGGACTTCCAGGTCGAGACCTTTGACCGCGACGTGTCCCTGGTATGCCTTGCGGACGTTCTTCAGTTGGAGCGCATGAGTCATGGTTTGTGGAGACCTTCTCTTCAAACTATAGAACGTCCCTCGGGGGCGTTTGTTCCCTGACGGACGCGCGACCGCGGGTCAAGGGGTCCCGACCGCTAAAATGGCATTTAAACCATGAGCAACCCTGCGATCCGTGTCCGTTTCGCGCCGTCTCCGACAGGATATCTCCACGTCGGCGGCGGTCGCACCGCGCTGTTTAACTGGCTGTATGTGAAGAAGTACGGCGGCACCTTCATCCTTCGCATCGAGGACACGGACAAGGAACGCTCCACTGACGACAACACCAAGAGCATCCTTGAAGGCCTGAAGTGGCTGGGCCTTGATTGGGACGAAGGCCCCTTCCTTCAGAGTGACGGTGTTGAGCGCCACAAAAAGATCGCGGCCGAGCTTCTGGCCTCAGGCAAAGCGTATCGCTCGTTCGCGACCGCGGCGGATCTTGAAGCGCAGCGCAAGCAGGCCGACAGCGAGAAGCGTCCATGGCAGCGCGATGTGCCTTCGCGCGCTCTCTCAAAGGAAGAATCCGATGCCCGGGCCGCCCAGGGCGATCCATTCACGGTCCGCTTTCTGGTGCCTGCGGGCGAAGGCGCCACGGTTTTTGAGGATGGCGTCTACGGAACCCAGGAACGGAAGCACAAAGACACGGAAGATTTCGCCCTGCTCCGCCCGGATGGCTCACCTCTCTACAACTTCGTGGTGGTGTGCGACGACATCGAGATGACGATTTCGCATGTCATCCGTGGCCAGGATCATCTTTCCAACACCCACAAACAGATCCTCATCTACGAGGCTCTGGGCAAGAAGCCGCCGGAGTTCGCGCACCTTCCCCTTATCAACGCTCCCGATCGCTCCAAGCTCTCCAAGCGCAAGCATGGCGAGGTCGTGTCGGTCACCACTTACAGAGACAAGGGCTTCATACCGGAAGCGTTCCGGAACTTCCTTGCCTTGATCGGCTGGTCGTCGGGCACCGACAAAGAGTTCTTCACCACGGCGGAACTGATCGAAGCGTTCTCGCTCAGCGGGGTTTCCCGCGGCAACGCCATCGTCAACTTCTCCGAGTCGGATCCGCGGCAGTGGACCGATCGCAAGGCGCTTCATCTCAACGCCGAGCACATGAACAAGATGCCGCTCGAACAGCTTCTTCCCATGGCGGAAGCCGAGCTGAAGAGCGCCGGCCTCTGGGACGAGTCCTGGGCGGCCGGTGGAAATCGGCGGGAATGGTTCGGCAAGACCGTCGATCTGCTGCGTCCCCGCTTCATCACCCTTAAAGATTTCTCCGGTGCTGGCCGTGCTTTCTTCGACACCACCTTCGACATCGATCCCGGAGCGGTGGACAAGAATGTCGACAAGGATCCCGGGGTGCGTGCCTGGCTCGTCGAACTTGCGTCGCGTTTCAAGGGTGTTGCGACGTTCACGAAGGAATCGGCCGAAGGCGAACTGCGCAAGCTGGCCGAGGAACTGAACATCAAGGCCGGCCTCCTGATCAACGGTGCGCGAACCGTCTGCACCGGCGTCTCCGTGGGCCCGCCTCTGTTTGACCTGCTTGAATCGTTAGGTCAGGACATCGTGGTCGAACGTCTGTCGAAAGCCGAGTCCTTCGGTCGCCGCTAGAGCTTCCTTCAAAATTTGACAGCCCCTATGCCGCCTTGTAGCCTGATTTCTGCGCCCGGTCTGATGTTCGTTTTCCGAAATCATTCATGAGTTTCCAAGGCTCCCTCTCCGAACTCCCGCTTCCCGACGTCATTCAGCTTGTCTCCTCCTCAGGGAAGACCGGTTGTTTTCATCTGACCGACGCGGACATCAAGGGCCAGATCTACATCCAGGAAGGGCGGATCGTTCACGCCCAGGTCGAGGATCTCTCCGGCGAAGAGGCCGTCTATCAGCTGGCGATCTGGAGCCGTGGAGAGTTCTTCTTCGAGACGGGTGCTTCGGTCGCCGCCAACACCATCACGAAGACCAACACCAATCTTCTGATGGAAGCGGCCCGTCGCCTCGACGAGTGGCGGGTCCTTCAGAAGAAGGTGCCATCGATGGACCTGGTCCCGGAGTTCGTGATCCCGGAAGGCCGCGAGGGGCAGATCAACCTGAACACCAGTGAGTGGCTGATCCTTTCTAAGATCGATGGACGTCGCTCGATCAAAGCCATCGCGAATGCATCCAGTCACTCGACCTTCGACGCCTGCAAAATTCTCTACGGGCTGATCGCCACCAATCTGATTCGGCTGAAGGAAGCCCCCGCGGCTCCCGCTCATCGGCCGACGCCTCCACCCGCTCCTTCCTCAGCACCGGCGCAAACCGGGACAGCCGCATCGACCTCGTCCGCGGGAACAGGCCCAACCTCTCGCCCCGCGACGGCATCGCTCCCCCGCCAGGCGACCATCCCTCCGGGGAGCCTTTCCCAGGCAAGCATCGAGCTCGTTCAGCGCCTCATGCGCGTCCGCGACACCGCGAACGCTTTGCTTGGCGCGAGCGGGGAGCCGGTCGTTCAGAAGCACGTCGTCGCTGCTCGCATGGCGATCGAACGCGGCGCAGGTGTCGAAGTGCTCGAGCAGGCGATTCAGCAGATCGCCACGGCGGCCGCGGCCCTTAAAGGACCGCAAGCGACCGACATCGTTCTCGACCGCCTGCGCGCCGTTCGCTAGACGAACCACCTCGCCGCCTCAGGCGGCGGCGAGGTTGATCGCTTGGATCAATCGATCCAGCACGCGGTCCCAGGAGAATTCGGTCAGCGCGTACCGCTTGCCGTTTCGACCGAGGGCGCGCCGAAGGCTTTCATCGAGAACCATCAAACGAACGGATTCCGTGAACTCTTCGGGCGTTGCGTAGATGAGGCCCGCCTGGCTCTTGTAGCAGTGGTCGACGAGAACATCCGAGCGCGATGAAGCCAGAACCGGGGTGCCCAGGGACATCGCCTCAAGCAAGGTGATGGAGAGACTTTCGTAAGGACTGGGACAGATCAAAGCCTGGGCGCCCGCCATGGCCGCACGCTTGTCGTCCTCCGAAACAAAGCCGAGATGTCGCAAACGGGGAATAGCGGGCAACTCCATCGCGAGCTTCCCAATGAGATACAAATCCGGACATCCCATGATCTCCGCCTGCGCGCGCTCATAGAAGCGGAGCATTTCGTCACAGCCCTTGCCTGCATCGATTCGGCCCGCATAGAGCAAATAGGGACGCTCAATACCTCGGACAATGCGGAACTCTTCCACGTCGGCGCTCAGTGGTGGATCGACGCCAATGCCGACGACTTGCTGCGGAATCTTCGACAGATCGAAGCGGCTCGCGGCGAGACGCGCTTCGGGCGCCGAGCAGAAGGCGTAGCTCTTCACGCCCTCAAAGGCCTCTTTGAAAATCGCGAAGCGAAGCGGCGGTTCATCATGCGCCGTGGGGATGAAGACACCCTTTCCTCCCGCCACTCGGATGCCTTCGACCGAGGGATAGTAGAGATAGGTGAAGAACAGGATCGCTTCATAGCGAAACGCGTCGGCGCGCAGCGCTTCGATCAGACTCGGAACGAATGGACCCTGGGATTCTAGAAAGGCTCGCTCATCTTCAGGAGTGGTGGGCCTGACGTACATCGGCTCGGCCAGAGCATTGAAGGCTTTGAGGTCGCGCTCGCGTTCCGGAGCGAAGCGCTTGATCTTGACGCCTCGCTCGACCGAATCGCCAAGCGGATACTCGGACCGCCACGTGACATAGTCGCGCGCTGTGGTTGTGTAGACCGTGACCTCGAAATCCCGGCCCAGAAGGCGTTCGGCGTACTCGCGGGCGAGCGTTTCAGATCCGCCGACCAGATCCGAGCCGTAACGTTGCACCACGATCGCGATCTGCCGTGCCATCAGAGGCCGCTCACAAGCTGTTTCAGTCGGCCCAGGGTGTGCTCGGTGGCGAAATCACCAACGCGTCGATCCTGCGATCGAAGGATCGCTTCTCTCGCGGGCCCTGGCTTGGCGAGCAAGGCAGCCGCCTCCGCGAACTCGGCGATATCCTGCCCGTCGAACTGAAGCCCGGCGCTCCCAAGCGTCTCGCCCACGGCCGTGCCGGACCACGCAATGATCGGCACACGCTTGATCATCGCCTCGACCAGGGGAACGCCGAAGCCCTCGTGCTCCGACATCGACACAAACACGTGCGCGCTCTCGTAGTACGCGAGCAACTCGTCGTGGGTGACGCCATCCGTGAAGACGACGTCACCTGGCTCCACTCTCAGGTCTGAATACAGACGGATGAGCGCGTCCAGATAGTGCGACTCTATGGCGACACCGTGGCCGGTTTCTCGACGCGGATGCTTGCCCACCGCGAGCAGCCGCACCGCGCTTGAGATGTTCTTCTTGTAGTACGCCAGAACTCGCAGCAACTGATCGTGTCGCTTGTTTGGAGCGATACGGCCGACGAAAAGAATGTTCGTCCGCCCGTCCGCGAAACGCTTCTTGAGCGCGGCATTTGCGGGCTGCAGGTAGCGTTCGAAGTCGATGGCGATGGGCAACACGCCCGTCCGTTGAAATCCGCGACGCTCAAGCTCCGCACGATTGAACTCGCTGTCGCCCAGGCCAAGAGTGGTCGCGGAGGCCAGAGGTGCCAGACCATCCAGGCCCTGCTGAAGAATCTTAAAGATCTCCTTGTCCCAGGGAGCGAAGAACGAGGGCGGTGTGATGTTGTGATACTGCAGAACCCGCCGGCACGCGAGCTTCACGAACGCTTCGTTCATGGGCGAAATGAGCGCATAGTGAAAAATGACGATGTCGCTGGCGGAGCCTTCGCTCCACTGATCGAAGTGGATCGCTGAAACGCCCGGGTCCTGGTTGTAGGCGTAGATGTCGGAGGTGAATCCCCAAGACCGGAGCGCGTCCCTCATCAGCAAAGTCGAATCGCCTATCGCGTCTCCTCTGTGAAGAGCCGGCACCCATTGATCGACCCGTCGACTCATACGGCGACGCCCCCGCCTTTGATCTCGCGCAACAGCTCGTCGGTGTGACGCGCGGTCTGCTGCCAGGAGTAAGTCGCGTGGACATAGCGCTGACCGTTCGCTCCAAGCTGAGAGCGCATCTGGTGGTCCGCCATCAGTTGGCGAAGCATCATCCGGAACTCCGCGTAGTCGCGATAGTAGAGACCGCCGTTGCTTCGGCGACACTGACCTTCGAGCACTGCGCAAGCCGCGTTCGCCAGGACGGGACGCCCCAGCGCCCAGGCTTCGAGGACGATCATCGAGAGGCTCTCGTAACGGCTCGGCATCAGGAGAACGTCGGCGCCTTCGATGAGCGAGGACTTCTCATCCTCACTGACGTAGCCCAGATGGCGGATTTTCGGATGGACGGGAATGTCGAGCACGGGATGGCCAACCAGCAGGAGCGGCGGGCCGTCGGGCCACTCCTCTGCGAGCCAAAGGAAGTAGCGGAAGAGTGTATCGACGCCTTTGTTGCGATCGATCCGGCCCACGTAGAGAACGTAGGAGCCGGGCACGCCCAAACGCTTCCGCGGAGCTGGGCCCGCATGAACAACATTCAGGCCGCTGCCGATCACGCGTGAAGGTGCGGCGAGCTTCCCCGCGACCTTTTCGATGAGTTCGCGTTCCTCCGGAGTCAGGTAGAGGAATCCCTTGACGCTGCGGAACAGTTCGGCGAAGACGGCAAGGTGAATCGCCGCGTCTTCTTCCGCAGTAGGAACAAGCACTGCGCGGTCGCCCGCCGCGAGCGCGCCCTTGATGCCGGTGAAGTAGCGATAGGAGTAGCAGAGAAAGAAATCAACGTCGGTCCGGCGACGGACCTCATCAATGAGCCCAGAGCACAAAGGACCGTTCTCGACAATCCATCGCTCTTCGTCGTCTCGTCCATGAGCTTCATTGAAGACGTGATCCGACACCGCGGCGAACCGACCGAGATCGCGCGCCTTGGTCACGGGAAAGCGGGTCACGCGCAGTCCGTCGACGAGCGAATCGCCTGGCTCGAATTCGTTGCGCCAGGAAAGATAGTCGCGCGCACAGGTGGTGAGAATCTCGACCTGATGTGTCTTGGCAAGCTCCTGGGCCAACCCTCGCGCATGAGCTTCCGAGCCGCCCGCAACTCCGTCGCCATACCGGTGAATGACGATCGCGAGCTTCAAGCGCGGTCCTTCAGGTCTTTGACTTCCTTCTGAAGCTTGCGCACCTCCATCTCCAGGGACGTGCTTCGTTCGACGGAGTCGAGAAGAATGTGCCAGACCGCGAGGTTGATCTGGCTCTGGCGATTGAAGACGTGATCGGTGTAGAGACGAACGAAAGGGCGAACCATCACCTTGGCCGCTCGTATCAAAGCTCCGATGAGTCCCGACCGCGTTGTCCGGATCTCATAACCGGTGTCGGTGTTCCAGTCGTGGCTTTCATGGAGCAGACGCGCGGCAAGTCCATCATCAATACGCGCCTTCGCGATGCTCGCCTTGAGGCGGCGCTCCAGGAGCCATTCGATGTCTTCCGTGGTCAGGTCACCGGCCTCTCGGCGGCGGGCGATCTCATCGCGGATGTCATCCACGATCTTCGCAACATCAAGAGCCTTGGCGTCGCTCAAGCGGAGTTCTCCGCGTCGCGAATCATCTGTTCGAGCTGGTCGCCAATGTTCACAGATCCGATTCTCGCAAGAGCCCGTTCCTGAGTCTTCAGAACAGCGGAGCGAGTCGCGGCATCGCTGACCACCATCCCCAGCAACTCCGCCACGACTTCGGGCTTCTTTTCGGTCAGAAGCACACCGCCACCCTGGAGCGTTTCCCTTACGGCGCCGGCTTCGTAGGCGACAACCGGCACGTTGAAGCGCATCGCTTCGATCAGCGGCGCTCCGTAGCCTTCGTGCTCGGACAGGCCAAGAAAGCAGTCGGCCAGACGGTAGTAGGCGTTGAGCTCCGGCTGAGTCACCGCACCCGAGAAGACGACTTCATCTACACGCAGATGACTGACCAGTTCCCCGAGTCGGCGGGTGTAGTGCTCAAAGCCACGACCATCGCCCACGATGAAGAGGCGACTCTCGGGCTCAACGTAGCGCTGGTAGG
>JBDTQB010000228.1:0-7418 GCA_039932395.1 Vicinamibacteria bacterium
CGTTTTCCCGCCTCCACGTCGCCCTCGATCAACTGATCGTCGGAGGTGTAGACGTATTCGTCCAGTGTCGTGGAGATCTGCTTGACCTTGAACGGCGTGAGGAAGCCGTCGTTGATGCCTTCCTTCAGCGAGTAGATGTAGACAGGCTCTCCGAAGTAGCGGTAGGTATCGACGTTGTCCTTTCGCTTCGGTGTCGCGGTCAAGCCAAGCTGAGTGGCGGGAGAGAAGTACTCAAGGATGCCGCGCCAGTTGCTCTCGTCGTGGGCGCCGCCGCGGTGGCACTCGTCGATCACGATGAAGTCGAAGAAGTCGGGAGGGTATTCGCCAAAGTAGGGGGAGGGCACGCCCTCCTTCAGTGGACCGCTCATGAACGTCTGGAAGATGGTGAAGAAGATGCTCCCGTTCTTCGGCACCTTGCCCTTCTTCCGAATGTCCTCGGGTGCTATGCGAACCAGCGCGTCTTCTGGAAAAGCCGAGAAGGCGTTGAACGCCTGATCGGCGAGATTGTTCCGGTCGGCCAGGAAGAGAATGCGCGGACGGCGTGAAGGCTCGCGGCTCAGATTCCAGCGGGACTGAAAGAGCTTCCAAGCAATCTGAAACGCGATGAACGTCTTGCCCGTGCCCGTGGCGAGGGTAAGCAGAATCCGCTGCTTCTCTCGCGAGATCGCCTCCATGACCCGCTGAACCGCGATGTCCTGGTAGTAGCGGCCAGGATGCGACCCGCCCTTGTCTTCGAAGGGGATGTCGGCAAACCGGTCCCGCCACACGTTGGCTTCGACATGCGTGCGCGTCCAAAGTTCTTCAGGAGTGGGATACGCAGAAGCCTCGCCCTCCTCGCCCGTTTTCATGTCGGCTTCGTAGAGGCCGTGGCCGTTGGACGAGAACGCGAAACGCACGGACAGCTTGTCGGCGTAGTCCTTCGCCTGAGCCAGACCCTCGGTCAGCGGCCGATCAAACGCTTTGGCCTCCAGAACCGCGAGCTTGGTGTTGCGATATTCAAGGATGTAGTCGGCCTGCAACGCCTTGGCCCGCCGCCCGCGTCCTTCGATGCGACCGTGCGTGATTCTGTACTCACGCCGAACCCGGCTCCCGTCGACCACACCCCACCCCGCCGCAGACAACGCGGGATCAATGTGCTCGGCGCGAGTCTCGGTCTCGTTCACTTGACTCTCAGAGCGATGCGAGACCGTCTAGAAAGCAGTGGAAGCTTGCGGAGCTGTTCCGCGCAGAATCCATATGCGGCGCTACGGTCTTGGCGACTTCAATCTTGGGGAGACCACCTTTGTAGTAGCCCGCGTTTTTGAGGACTTGCTCCAGCGCCTCCCAAGTGCCGCCACCGACGGCATCAGGATCGCGAAACTTCGCTTTTTTCCCGAGAGTCGCTGAGACCTTTGGGTACGCGGCGTGCAGCGCCACCGGATCGCCAAGAAACCATGCCTCCAACTCCTCGACCGCGATTCGATTCAAGACGACAAACGATCCGCCGGCGCGTTTGCTCTTGGTCGTGAGCCCTGCCGCCGCCGCGGCATTCTCAAGTCGCGTCTTTAGTTTGCGACAGTCTTGACGGTCCTCGTCCACCAGCACCACGATGCGGTAGTCCGCAGGCAGCCAGGATTTGTATCCTTTGAGACGGCTTTCAAGCTTGGCTAGAAGATCCAACTTGCCCTGGAAGACGATCGGCTTCACGACTGCCTCGGCCGGTAGGACCCTTGGCAAGAACCGGACAAGAAAGGCTTCGGCGGATGGCTCCTCCAGAAGCAGTTCGATGTGCATCGATCAGCGTCGGGCAGACTTCTGTGGAACCGACCTGGGAGCTCCGGCGTTGGTCAATGGATCGCCAACTTCAAACTGACCTTCCATCCATAGCTGGCCCATCAGAGCGCCTTGCTCCATGAACTCGTTGATGCCCCGCATCTCAGACGCGCGCTGGGCTTTCGTGAACCCATCCTCCGTCCGATAGAGAACCCAGACCTCGTTCGGACGCAGGGAGTTCACGAAAAATGGCGAATGGGTCGTCACCATGAGCTGAGATGAGGCGGCGGCACCCCGGCACTCTTCGGCAAGCTCAGGCAGCAAGCGGGGGTGAAGCTGATTCTCCGGTTCTTCAATCCCGATGAGCTGAGGTGGCTCTGGGTCATGGAGGAGCGTGAGGTACGCGAGCATCTTCAGCGTCCCATCCGACACGAACTTTGCCATCACCGGTTTTTCGAAGGGGGCGTCCTTAACCTGAAGAAGGAGCCGCCCGTCGGGCATCACTTCGGCATCCACCTTTTCAAGTCGTGGGACGCGTTGAGTCAGCTTGGTGAGAATCATCGACAAACGATCTGGATGCTGCTCTCGCAGGTACTGAATCACGTTTGGAAGATTGTCGCCCGTGGTGCTGAGCCGCTCTTGAGGACCGGCCTCGGGCACACCGCGCGTGTTATCGGCGGTGAGGTAGGAGAGGTACCAGCCGGTGATGAACCGACGAAGCGCTCCGACGCGGGGATGCTTCGCAAGCTGCCCCAGTGTGTTCACCGCCAGGAGCTCACGAGAGTCGAGGCGTTCCGAAGCACGGGTTGCCTGCTCATCGGGCATCTCCCCTGTCATCACCTCGCCGGTGCCCGGCACGTCGCGCCCGAAGTCGAGAAAGTTGAAGGGGCGTCCGTGGGAACCGCGTTTCCAGCTCAGAAACTCTCGCGCGACGAATGGACCCTTCGCGTCTTCGTCGATCTCCAGGTGATAGGTGATGAGTGGACTGTCTTCCTTCTCTCGGTACTTCACCTCGAACACGATGGCCCCGCTCTCGCCTCGGGTCCGAAGTTCCTTGAAGCGGCCACGCTTGTCCCACGCCTTACGCAGACCGGTCTCGAAGCTCTCCGAAAGGAAGGCGAATGCATCGAAGATCGTCGACTTGCCGCTGCCATTGGGGCCGAGGAACACGGTGAAGGGAGTGAGCTCCTTCAGTTCGATGTCTTTGAGGGCGCGGTAGTTCTGCACCCGCAGGTACTCGATCCGGGGACGATCCGTGGAACGGGCTCTCATCGCCATATCCTAGTTGTTACCGGGATAGGGTCGGCGGGTCAAACCGACGTGTCGAAAAAAACGAGATTTTTCGACACGTTCCAATGACCTGTCGAAGGGGACGACACATGAGGGATACGCCAGCGCGGCCTATGCGTCGAGCTTGAGGCGCGGGAGCCGCCGCCGCAGTTGGCGGAGGACGTGGGGCGGCAGGTCCCACAGACCGAGCTTGCCTCTACACGGAATCGGCTTCCTCAGCGCAGTCACATGCGTAAGGACCCAACCGTAGTTCGTCGAACCGTCGTCGGGCCGATCGAACCACTTCGACCGGCTCTTGGTCACAATGTCGGCGACAGGAGCGACACCGCAGATGGCGGAATAGGTGAGGGTCTTCAGGTCAGGCACGCGATGCCCGCGCGGGAAGATCGCGTCACGACGAGGTTTAGCGCAGGCGTGAAGGGCGATCCAGCCACGATGGTTGCGTTGCCACGTTCGATTCTCGATGTCCTTGCCCTCTCGCAGGATGGCGTGGATCCAAGGCTGTTTGATGCTGCGTGCCTTCATCGAGCTACAACTCCGCGCCGTTCCCGAGTTGCAGTTCAAGAGACTGTCGTACCAAACCAATCACGTAGGGCAGGTCGTCCAGATTCGCCAGGCTGACTTGTACGTTCCCATTGCCCCAGCGCTTTAAGCCGGTGATGTCCTTGCAGAGGCCTCTGGGATCTTCGATTTCCGCGAAGGGCATGTTGAGTGAGAGCCGAAGTCGTTCTGCCCTGGGAATGACGTCCACGAAGTTGGTTTCGGCCTTGTAAGCGACGTAGAGCTTGAGGAACTCCTCAGACACGCATGGATCAAGCGCCAGGACCTCCTTGCGGAAAGCCTCGAACAGGCTTTGCGCTTCGCCACTCTTCGCCAGAAACGGATGCTCGTTGATCGAATAGCTGGTCTTCGCCCCACGACTGGGTCGGTGGGCCGCGAGCGACCCGGCATCCAGGGTAGGACTTGGCCAGACCCGCAAGGCGAGTTTTGCAACGTGGCCAGCGCGGGCAAGGATAGCCTCCTCGTTCCAGCCTTGGACCTGGCCAAGACTCGCGTTGAGTTTGAGCGGGCTCTCCTTGAAGCCGCCCTTCATATCGCGCTTCTCTTGAAAGGGTCGGTCGCTGTATTCGGAGTTGTACCCCGTCAGGGTGAGGTTGCCCAGGCGGTGGAGCCATGTCTTCTGAATGCGTTTCCATTCCGGACCCAGCGCTTCTTGCCAGGCGAGGCTGAGGTCTTCGTTCTGCGGGAGGATGTGCTCGATCGTGTAGTCGCCCAGGGAAACGGGCTCTTTCCGTTCGAAGTTTTCCAGCCTTCTCAGCCAGTAGCTGCGCGATCTGAAGTTGTACAGGTCGCGTATCTGGATCTGGCCCTCGAACTCCACGTCGCTCGGGAAACGTCGATAGGACGGCAATAGCAGGAACTGCGCCTGCACGCTCTCGAGATAGCGGTCCTTCTTGAGCGCCTTGGGAAACGCCGCGAACGTCTTGTTCATCGAGTTGGTCGGAATGGCCGAGACGGCGCGACGGAAGACATAGGCCTCCACCAGCCGCACGCTTCGGACGAAATCGCCCTTGGCCAGCACGCCTACGGCGTAGTCGCGATACATGTCGAGCAGAAATGGGTACGCGACATCGACCTTCAACTCCCGCAAGTCATGGAAGGCGCGGCTCAATTCAGGCTCCGTCTCTTTGCCCAGCGCCATTGCACAGAAGTAGCGCGTGTATTCACGGATGTCGCGAACCAGCGCTTCGATATGAGCATCCTCAGTCGTCGTGTCCGGCCTTGAAGAGTGTGCGTGCATCTTGAAGGCGTCATAGACGGCACTGATGTTTGGAATCTCGCCGGTCTTGACCGTGAGGTAGTGGCGCATGAAGGCATCGAAATGGGTTCCGTAGGCTTCCTGCCCGAAATCGACTTCCATCGGCCGCCAGAACTGCTCGTAGAGCCGAGTCTGGAGCGTTGGTTCCAGACCCATCAGGATGAAGTTGCGGATGAGGTCAGCCTGGCTCAGCTCCTTGCCGGTGGAGTTCATGCTCTCAAAGATCAACTGTGGATTGTCCTGATTGCGACTCAGCACGATGTCGACCACCATCAGCTTCGCAAGGCCACGGCAGAGCGTGGCTAGGTCGACCCTGCCCTCCTTGATCCACTCCTTGAATGACGCGAAGTTCTCGGTCACCCGGAGAGATGACTCTTTCGGCTGCTCGCTGCCGCCGACCACTGCCTTGAGCGAACCCTCATCGGTCTGGGAGAGCAGCAGTTTGAAGAAGCGGTCTCCGCTCTCCTCCGGGTTCGTGAGGTAGTAGCTTCGGATCTTGCGCTGGGAGAAGCCGTCGAACGGTTCTACGGCTTCTCCCACAGACTCGGCCAGAGCGGCCAGCAACAGCGTGACCGTGGTCAGCCTCTGTTGTCCGTCGATCACAAGCAGAGGCGCCTGATGAGTTACCTGTGACTGACCGTCCTCGATGTACACGATCGATCCGACGAAGTGAACCGCGATCTTGTCGCTGCTTCCCGCTCGAACGATGTCGTCCCACAGCTGACGGCATTCTTTCTCTGTCCACGAGTAGGTCCGCTGGTAGATCGGAATGATGAACTGCGAGGACTTCTTCAGGAAAAGGAGCAGCTTCGCTTCGGTGGCTTTCATGTGTCCTAGAGGGCTCCTGAAAAGGCCTGGTGCAGCAGAGATTTCTTCAACTCGTCGAGGGCGGCGAGCTTGCGTTGGTAGATGGCTTCGAGGCGTCGGCTTTCATCGGAGAGCTCGTCAATCTTGACGACTAGTCGCTTCTGTTCCACCAATGGGGGTGCGGGGATTGGATAGGCTTTCAGTTTTGCGCCATTGATGTTGGCTTGGTTGACGCTGGAGGTCACGACCGTCTTGCCGTGGTCGAGGGCTATCTGGCTGTTGAGAAAGTAGTTCAGGTAGTCGGCATCCAATAGGCCCTCTTTGCGATGAATTCGAATGAGGTAGCCCGCGAAGATGGCGGGCATCTCGCCCTTGTAGATCGCCGTCTTTCCCACCAGCGCCGGGCTATTCGTCCGATTGAATAGAACATCGTCGCGCTTCAGCAAGTATTTCTCAATTTCGTCCTTGTCGTCGGAATAGACGAGGTCCTCCCAGTCGATCCTTCCGTCCTGAATGTTGCCCATGCGAAGCACGGGCATCCTGCCTGCCTTCTGTGATTTTGCGGAAGAACCGTATTCGACCTTGTCGGAAAGATCCCCCACCGTCGTCCATTGCCATCTCTTGTCCGTGAAGACGGATTGAAGGTGGCCTTCGAAGAGGGCACGGGCGTTCTGGAGGTTCTTTTCGGCGTTGGCTCTGGCGGTGGCGATGCAGTCAAACGCTTCGTCGAGGATGCCGACGATCCGCCGTTGTTCATGGGCTGGCGGATGGCAGATGTGAAAGCCTTTGACCTCCGGGAAGTAGATCGTCTGGTGAACTGATCCGCTTGCGAACCTCAGTAGGTCTTCGCCCTCCGCGACAAAAAGATACTGGAGAAATCTCGGTTCGAGGTCCTTCGAGCAAACCCAGTTGACGAAGTCCTGACTGGTTGCCATCGGTCGCCCCATGACGACCGCATATCCGACAGACGCGGTTCTGGAGAGACACACCGTGTTCCTTGGCAGAACGCGCGCGGACGAATTCGCGATGCCGAGTTCATTCGTGTGCTGCTGTGTGTCTTGAATACGACCCCCGTCGTAGGCCCTCGCATCCTGAATGCCGATCCATGGGATTGTTCCTTCCCAGTACTCGGGATGCCGCCGACTCGGTGTGTGTCCTGATTCAAGCCTCGCGAGCTCAGTTAGGGCAGACCACTGCCACCCCTCCGGAACTGCGGTCGAAGGCATCCCCACGGCGAGGGCGAGCTTCGGCGGAATGTGGCGCGTCGTGGCATCGCGGCCGCCTGTCTCCGTGACTTGAAGAGCCACGCTACTCAAAGCAAGGCTCGAACGCTCTTCAAGACCCTGGCGCTTTCTGCATCCAACGCGGCGATCTCCTCCAAGATTGCGGCGGGAGTGCGGAGCGTGACTTCGGCGGGGCCGTTCGGGTTTTTTGCCGACAGATCGAACGTCGTTTGGTCGATCGCCTTCGCGTCCACGGTCCAGCTCTTCGGCGAGTCCGCGGACGTCCTCTGCAACTTCACGAACTCCGCGAGATCGTCGTCGTTGAGCGGGTTCGTCTTCCCGAAGTTCCGGCCGGCGTCGAGCTGATAGAACCACGTCTTCCGTGTCGGCGCGCCCTTCTCGAAGAACAGCACCACCGTCTTCACGCCCGCCCCGAGGAACGTGCCGCCAGGACAGTCGAGCACCGTGTGCAGGTTGCAACTCTCCAGCAGCAGCTTCCGCAAAGCCACCGAAGCGTTGTCGGTGTT
>JBDTQB010000229.1:0-7378 GCA_039932395.1 Vicinamibacteria bacterium
GGCTTCGAGGACGATGCGCCCATGCTGCGCTACTCCGTGAACTCAGATGCGGCGGCACGCGCGGGACTGACGCCCACAAACGTCGCCGACGATCTATCGACGGCGCTTCAAGGAGATGTGGTGGGAGAGGTCCCGCGCTTCGATCGACTGGTCCCGGTCCGCGTCCGTTTCCCCGACGCCTGGCGCTTCGATGCGTCGCGTCTGGCCGATCTGCCGGTGGCCCTCGGATCTTCCGTCGTTCCCATCTCGCATCTCGCCACGCCGACTCGAATCCTCAAGCCCAGTGTCTTGCTGCGGGAGAATCTCGTGCCGGTGGCGCTCGCGACCGCTGATCTTGAGGGCAGTGACATCGGAGGTCTGGCCACGGACGTCAGTCACCGTCTGGCTGGTCTTGCGTTGCCTCCCGGCTACCGGATCGATCTTGGGGGACAGGCCGAGAGTCAGAAAGCCGCGTTCACTCAGCTCCTCAGCGTTCTGGCGATGGGCATCCTGGCCGTGTTCGCGTTGCTGGTGGGGCAGTTTCAATCGGCGCGTGCCGCCCTGCTGGTTCTATTGACCGTGCCGCCGGCGCTCGCGGGCGGTCTGATCTTCCTCCGCCTCAGCGGTGTGCCACTCAACGTTTCGTCGTTGATGGGCTTGGTCCTGCTCGTCGGCCTCGTGGTGAAGAACGGAATCCTGCTGGTTGAAAACGCCGTGATGCGCATCGACGAAGGTCAGCCGATCCACGTGGCGATCCGTCACGCGGGGCGACGTCGCCTGCGCCCCATCGTGATGACCACGCTCTGCACGATCTTCGGTCTGCTGCCTTTGGCCTTCGGTGTCGGCTCCGGATCGGAGCTGCAGCGTCCCCTGGCCGTCGCGGTCATCGGAGGATTGTTGCTTTCCACCGCTGCCACGTTGCTGCTCTTGCCCGCGTTGGGGTCATGGTTCCTGGTGAGGCGCCCTACCAGCGCATAGGCCCGGGAACATCCGCCGAGGCGGTTGCTGCGTAGTCATAACGGTGTCAACGCGTCTTCTTCGGAGCTTCCGGCGACTGCTGCTTGTCGTGTCGACGGCGTGGGCTCTCGGGCCGACGCCGGCGTCCGCTCACCCCCTGGGAAACTTCACCGTCAATCGCAGCGCCCGGATAACGGTGATCGGGGACCGCCTTCTTCTGTCGTACGCCCTCGACTACGCCGAGATTCCTGCGTTTCAGGAGATCAACCGCTTCCCCGACCTCGCGGCGGATTTGAACCCGACCGCGCTCGAGGGCTCGGGTTCTTCACGCACTCTGGAACAGCAACTCAGCCAGGCCTGGACGTCGGGGCTGCGACTCCGGGTGAATGGAACCGAGCTTCCGTTGACGACCCCGCGCACCTCACTCCATTTCATCGAGGGCTCGGCCGGGTTGCCGACGTTCCGGCTGGAAATGGAACTCGAGGCCGCCGTGGGTGGAGGCGCCGGCCTTCAGATCGAGTACGCAGACAGCAATGCTCCCGGCCGCTTGGGCTGGCGCGAAGTCGTGCTGTCGCCCTCGCGTGACTGGACTATTCAAACGAAATCGGCGGAGTTCGCGGATCGCAGTCGGGGATTGACCAACTATCCGAAGGACCCGAGTCAGGCGCTGCCGCAGGAGACGTCGGCCGCCTTTACGATGGTACCGACGGACGCGAGTGCCACGGCACCGACCGGCAATGCGGCAGCGCCAGGCGCGCTCGGAGTTCGCCGGCAGGTTTTGTCTCGCGATCCGTTTGAGGAGCTGATCCGCGCGGGCAACGACCAACCGTTGAGCGCGTCGGTGATCCTGACGGCCCTGTTGGCCGCGATGCTCCTGGGAGCGGCGCACGCGCTTTCGCCGGGACATGGCAAGACCATCGTCGGCGCTTATCTGGTTGGCTCCCGCGGAACGCTGTGGCACGCGATCTACCTCGGCGCGATCGTCACTTTCTCCCACACGATTGGCGTCTTCACGCTCGGCCTCGTGACGCTTCTCGCGTCACAGTACGTTCTTCCGGAACGTCTTTATCCTTGGCTGACTTTCATTTCAGGCGCTCTGGTGGCTCTTATCGGCGCCTCCTTGTTTCATCAGCGCATCGAAGCGGCGCTCGGAATGACCGAAGAACATCGGCATCTGTTCTGGAAGCACTCGCACGTGGCCCCCAAAGACGACGCTCCCTCCGGCCCGATGGGATGGAAGGGCCTGACCGCGCTGGGAATCAGCGGCGGCCTGGTGCCCTGTCCCTCGGCGATCGTGGTTCTGCTGGCCGCGGTCTCGCTTCATCGCATCGCGTTTGGCCTGGTGCTGATCGTCGCCTTCAGCGTCGGCCTCTCCGCGGTGCTGATCGCGCTGGGCCTTGCGTTCGTTTATGCGAGAAGCCGGTTGTCCGGCCTCCGTTCGAGGCCGGGACTCGTCCATGCGCTGGGCATCACGTCGGCGCTGGTGGTGACCGGTCTCGGTGCCTTGATCGCGTACCGTGCTCTCGTTGATACGGGCGTCATACGGATCGCCTTCGGAGGCTGAGCTCAAATGGGAACACTGACGTTGCTCGGGTTCGGCCTTCTTCTGGGGATCAAACACGCCTCGGATCCCGATCACGTGGTGGCGGTGGCCGCCATCGCAGGCCGCTACAAACGCGTCTGGCCCGCGGCTTTGGTGGGCGCCCTTTGGGGACTGGGACATAGCCTGACCATCGCGGTGGTCGGTGGTCTGATCATCGCGTTCAACCTCACTGTTCCGCCTCGTGTCGGCCTCTCGCTGGAGTTCGTGGTCGGAATCGCTTTGACCGTTGTTGGCGTGCTCAACCTGATCGGGCGCGGCGGCTTTCTCACTTCGAGTGTTGAGCGCGGCGAGCTTCCGAAGGGGAAGGCGTTTCTGCTCGGTCTCGTTCACGGACTGGCCGGTGGTGCCGCGGTGGCTCTTCTTGTCCTGTCCACCGTGCGCGATCCGAAGGACGCTTTGCTCTACCTGGTCGTCTTTGGCCTCGGAACGCTGGTGGGAATGATGCTGATCACCATCGCGTTCGCGTCGCCGATCGCGGCAATGGCCGACCGCTTCAAGTGGACGGGTAGCGCCCTTCGCATCGTCACCGGCTTGTGTTCCGTTCTCTTCGGCCTCTCTGTCATGTACCAGATCGGCGTGGTCGACGGACTCTTCAGCGCGCATCCCAACTGGACGCCGGTGTGACGCCGCCGCGCGCGATCGCCGCGTTCCCGCTCGTAGCTCTTCTCTCGGCCTGCGGGCCTGTCGCCGAGCGCCCAGCGACTCCTCCTTCGATCAGGCCGTCGGCGGCGTCGACCACGGATCCCGAGGTCGCGGTAGCGAATCTCAATAGCCAGATTGATCGGCTTCAAGCCGCTATCGCCGCGGGCGAAGTGCCGAGCCGAGCGCGTCGTACCGAGCTCGTGGATCTCCTCATCATGCGCGGACAGTTCCTCGGAAAAATCGCGGACTACGAAGCCGCGATGCGTCTTGCCGAGCAAACTCTGGCGCTTGATCCAAACAACCCCGCGGCCTGGATCGCGCGGGCCAAGGCGAGAGAAACGTTTCACGAGTTTCACTCCGCCCTCGCCGATCTTGACCGCGCGGCGACGCTTGGTGCGAGCGAGAACGCCCGGATGGCGCGTGCTCCGATCTTTCAAGCGATGGGCCGGTATGAAGAGGCGCTCGCGATTCGGGCGCCGGTCGCCGATCTCTATCCGACGATCACGTCGGTCGGCGCAATCGCGTCCCTTCTTGGCGAACAAGGCAAGAGCGATGCGGCCGACGCGTCCTACGTCCGCGCCCTTGGTCTCTACCGCGATGTCTCTCCTTTCCCCGTGGCCTGGCTGCTGCATCAGCAGGGCATGATGTGGATGCGCGCGGGCGAATTCGAGCGAGCCCGTCGGCTGATGCAGAGCGCGATCGAGGTTCTCCCCTCCTATCTTCAGGCGCAGGTTCATCTGGCCTCGGTCGAAGCGGCTCTGGGGAACGCGGATGCCGCGCGCGGCCGCCTTCGCGGGTTCGCGGAGACCGCCGACGATCCTGAGGCAGCGGGGGTGCTTGCAAGCCTTGAGCATTTGGCCGGAGCCACCGTTGAAGCCCGTCGCTTGCATGACCTCGCAGCGGCTCGCTACCAGGAGCTGTTGAGCCTGCACCCCCACGCGTTCCTCGATCACTCGGCCGCGTTCCTCCTCGGCCCTCTGGGCGATTCCGCGAAGGCGTTCCATCTGGCGAAACAGAACATCGAAGTCCGGAAGACGCCGCAGTCGTGGACTCTGATGATTCAGGCCGCGCAGGCGCAGGGCGATACAAAAACGGCCTGCGATGCGGCATCGCGCGCGCTCAAGTGGGGTGTTCCGACTCCATCCGGCCGCGCCTTGTCGGAACGCGCACTGGCCGAACGCATGGCTCGGTCATGCGGTCTCGTCGATCCGGGCGCTCCGCCCTTGCTGTGACGACTCAGGCGGCCTGCGGCAACGCGAAGTCGCAGCCCATGACTTTGCGGAGCTGAAGCAACGCGGTTCGGATTCTGGTCTTGACCGTCCCCAGCGGCTCGCCTAATCGCTCGGCGATCTCCGATTGGGTCAGGCCCTGCCAGTACGCGAGTTCGATGGCGGTGCGCTGATCGCTCGACAAGGCGCTCAGGGCTCTGCGAACGCCCATCGCGAGCACTGCGCACGGCGCCTTGGGGGCACTGAGTTCGATCGCGCTGGGCGCGTCTTCGCGACGGGAGGTGTAGCGACGAACCCGGTCGAGGGCGCGGGAACGGGCGATGGTGGTGAGCCACGCCATGGGGTTTCCGCGCGCGGCATCGAAGCGGTCGGCCTGGCGCCACACCTGCATGAACACTTCCTGGATGACGTCGTCCACATCGCCGGCTTTGCGAAGGATCCTCTGCACAGTTCCGCGAACGCGCCCGGAGTGTCGGTCGAAGAATTCGCCAAGCGCTGTCTGATCGGCGAGAGCGATGCGGCTCAGAAGGTCGATATCAAGAGCTGTCGTGGTCATTGAAGGGATCCTAGTGGCCAACTTTTTCGGCTTGGCGCGGCATGGGACGCTTGGCCAAGCGTCACACGGGGTCATGTGATTCATCTCTCAGCGAGATTTATCCGCCAATCCAAAAGCCTCCATAGCTGCGTAGTGCGCATTCGTGCCACCGGAGGCCGCGATGGCGGTCTGGCGCTCAGAAGAGGACGGCCCCAATCCGGTCCGGATCGGCGCGCGTAAACCCTCTATGAGCCCTCATCCTGTTCGCTCTCATCCTCGGTGATCCGCCTTTCGGAGAGAAAGAAAAATGAAAAGACTGAATCGCATCCTCGCACTTGGACTGGTCGCCGCCTCTGGCGGCGCTTTATTCTGGACGGCGGTACAAGCTGCCGACCACGCTGACGGTCCCGCAGCATCGGCCGATCCCACGGCGGACATCGATGATGTCTACGCCTGGATGTCGTCAGACAGCGCCACTCTCAACCTCGTGATGACGGTCGGCCGCGACGTGGCCACGAGCTTCAAGCCGTCCGACAAAGTTCAGTATGTCTTTCACACCACGAGCCGCCCGAGCTTTGGTTCGGCCACCACGACCGACACCAACATCATCGCGGAGTTCGATGTCGCCGGAAAGATCAATCTCTGGGTCGGGAACGACGAGTACCTCGAAGGCGATGCTTCGAGCGAGATGGGCCTCGAGACAAGCAAGGGTCGCGTCAAGGTCTACACCGGCGTTCGTAACGATCCGTTCTACTTCAACCTCAAGGGTTTCCAGAGCGTCGCCAACACGGTCGGCACGGTGGCCGGTTCTCTGAGGTTCGATCCCGCGGGCTGTCCGTCCCTTGATGCCGCCACGTCGGGGGTTCTCGTCGGAGGCCTCAGCACCGGCAAGGATGACTTCCTTGGCTTCAACTCCTACGCGATCGTCATCTCGGTCGACAAGACCTTGGTGACCAAGGGCGGACCCATCGTATCCGTCTGGGGCAGCACGAACCGCAAGTAAGCGAAAGAACTGGAATAGACATCATGAAGAACTCAATCCATCGCACCGCGGTCTTGTCCGCGCTTGTCGCGTCCTCCCTCCTCGCCGCCTCCTGCAAAGATCCAGCGCCTCCCGCGTTGGGCGCACAGATTGATCGCATGGGCCGGGCGGGCGTCAACACCGCCCTGACCGCTCCTTTTGACCTGAACGCGACCACGCACAACGCGACCCAGGACAGTTACAACGCGGCGTCGGTCCCCTCCGGGTGGGGCGCGTCTTTCACCTCACGCATCGCTTCGAACCTGGCCATCCTCGACTCCCTCGACACCGTTTGCGGCAACCAGCTTCTCGCGGGTCCGGCGCCGGTGGCTGGCCGCTACAACACGCTCGCCACCGTGCTTGCTGACGATCAGGTCTACGTCAACAGCAGCTCGGGTACCTGCAATGTCTATCTCGCGGTCGAAGCGAACGCCGTGGGCATCACCAACACCGACTGCGGGGGGCGCACTCCGCTGGTCGACACCATCGATCGGACGTACTCGGTCCTCGCTATCGGCGCGCTGTCCGGCGTGACCGATGGTGTCGCCTCTGATGCGGACGGCGGACACTCCGTTTCAGCGTTCCCCTTCCTCAAGCGTCCCAGCTAACCACTCGCGGCGTCTGATGGGTGCGTCAATTTGACGCACTCATCGGATCGTGCCAAGGTAAAGGGAAGGTGCCCTGGATGACAGGGCGGGCGTAACCCATCCACTTACGAAAGGTAGGAATTCATGAATCGACGGGACTTCAACAAGGCGCTCGGCGCCATCGGCGTGAGTCTGGCGGCGGGCGTTCGTTCCATGGCCCAGGACAAGAAGGCGGACGACAAGGCCGCCAAGCATGTCTGCAAGGGCTTCAACGAATGCAAAGGCCAGGGCGGATGCAAGACCGGCGACGCCGGCTGCGCCACCAAGAACTCGTGCAAGGGGAAGGGCGGCTGCGCCACCACTCCTCATCACGACTGCCGCGGCAAGAACGACTGCAAGGGCCAGGGCGGTTGCGGCACCAAAGCGGCGGGCTGTCAGGGCAAGAATGATTGCAAGGGCAACGGCGGCTGCGCGATTCCCATCAAGGACTCGATGCGCAAAGACAAGAAGTAAGGCAAAGCAAGAAGCAAAAAATGGGCGGCCTTTTTGGGCCGCCCATTTTCTTGTGCGAGCAACCAACGCCCGCTCATTCGGAAGGGACGGCTACTTCTTCTTGCCCTTCGCGGCTGGCGCTTCAGGCGCCTTCGTGGTGACCTTGAGCCGACCCGCCTTTTCCTGAGATCGGATCACCGCCATCACGTCCGCCATCGGAAGCGGGGTGAATTCCCCAGAGAGGAAGTCGCGGATCTGAAGGGCTGTGAGCTTCTTCTGCGCAAGCAGGGAGAACTCGGCGGAGAACTCGTCGGGAAGCTGCGGACCCGTGGG
>JBDTQB010000230.1:0-7375 GCA_039932395.1 Vicinamibacteria bacterium
GCCATCCAATCGCGAGCATCGATCGCTCCTGATCGACGCACTCCTCGCTGCCTCTCGGCTCGAAGAAGCCGACGACGCGATTCGTCAGGCCGCTGCTCAATTCGGAAACGACCAGTCGCTCCAGTCGAGACGCGTCGCTCTCCGAGAGCGAATGGCCGCCGCACCCGCAAACGCGGCCTACGCCGCGCTTTCGCGGCTCGACATGGAAGGGGCCGTGACCAACGCGCGGGCTGCCGTACGTCTGGCGCCCGAGAACCAGACTTACGCTCTGGTGCTGATTCATGCCCTCGTTCAGGCGGGCGATTTTCCCGAGGCCGAACGGTTCGCGACGGAGGCGTTCGTGAAGAATCCCGCCGACTCGAGGCCCCTCGTTCTTCGTGCGTATGCGCGTCAGCGCCTCGGCCGCCGCGAGGAAGCGGTGAACGATCTGGATATCGCACTTCATCAGCAGGGAATGACGGCCGCCTCTCATCGCGCCATTCAACTGATCGCGGCCGACGCGGCGCTCGCGGCCGGCGAACCCGCTCGGGCCATGAATCGCCTGACGGGTTGGCCCCGGGCCGACGACGAAGATGTGGCGCTTCGTGTCCGCGCCGCGCGCGCCCAACTGACTTCACCTTTGAAGCAGGTGAGGCGCGGCGACGGCGCGGCCTTCGTCCCGCCGACTCTGGACTGCAGCCGCACCGCAACACCCGTGCGCTGCGATGTGGTGCCGGGGGCCGCGCGCGATCCAGCGGTCGACCTCGCGGCCGCCGCCTATCAGGCCTTCGATCGCGAGGAGTTCGTGGACGCGGTCGGTTTCGCGCGCCAGGCGGTCTCGCTGATGCCGGAAAACAACGGCTACCAATGGCTTCTTGTGCGATCGCTCGTCAGTGCCGGCCAGGACAAAGAGGCCGAGCGCGCGGCGAGCGCCGCCCTGGTTCACACGCATGATGATGCTTCGCTTTTCGCGCAACGAGGGTTCATTCGTCAGCGACTGGCGCAGCATGCCGAGGCACGCGCAGACTTCGAGACCGCCCTCCGCATCGGCGGCTTACCGGCTTCCGAGGAGATCTCCGTACTGGCCGAAGTCGGCCGACTGAGCGAGGCGCGTCTCCGTTTCGATGAGGGGCGAGAGGATGGGACGTTTTCGGGCGCCTCGACCGTCGAGCTTGCCTACATTCAGGCGCGCGTGGGTGATGACAAAAGCGCGCTTGCGTCATTCCAGAAGGCCGACGCGGCGGGGGAGTTGCCCAACACCGCTTACGAAGACGCGGCTTTCACCGCGATCCGCGCCCATGAGGATGCGACGGCCATTGGTTACTTCAGCCGGAGCAGCGACGCGATTCGCGCGAACAGTCTCGACATCACCCCGCAGCGTTTGTTCGAAACTCGAAGGGCGACGTCCGAAGTGTCACGGCGAACCGGCGTCATCGCTTCGCTGACCTATCGCGGCCCGGTGTCCGGGCTTGGAGTCTCGTCAGAAGGCGGCGCCGATACGTTGCAAGCAGGCGTCGAGGCTTATTGGCGTCCCGCGGGCTATCGCAACGCCCGTTACCTCGAACTGTTCGCCCGCGCGTTCGGCGCGCCTTACATCAAGGACAACCGCGTCCCTTTCAAAGACACGCTTCAGTCCACGATCGGCGTCCGTCACAAGCCGTTCCACGAGGTCAATCTGGTGGCGTCCTTCGGTCGGGTCTTTTCGAGCGGCGCAGGGCGAAACGACTGGCTTGCTCAGGTGGGCTACTCCGGATCGCACGGCGGCGATCTGCGCACCGAAGCTTCGTCGTGGTCGACGATCCGCACCGCCGCGGAGGGGGGGCGCTACCTCGACGCCCAACAAAACTACGCATTGGCGCGCGTGGAGGCGGGGCAAAGCATCCTGCTCTCGAGCCTGCGCGAGGGATGGGTCTTGTTCCCGCACCTGTCCGTGGCCGCGGACTACGATTCGACCCTTGGTGAAGAACGCTCGGCGGGTGCCGGCCCCGGTCTCAATCTGAGACGCTGGTTTCATCAAGATGACGACCACGCTCCGCGTTCGACGCTCGAACTGTCGGTGCAGTATCGGTGGAGGCTCATCGGCGCCCGACGCGCGCGCGGGCTGTTCCTCACCACCACGCTGTCTTACTGATGTTGGCCTGATGTTGGGCGCTCGTGGAACCAAGCCTCGAGGTGGCGGGGTGGATGTGTGGCTCTCGCTGACCCTTGGGTTGGGCCTTGTCCTTTCCGGCTGTTCGACTCGAGTGGTGATCCCGCCGGTTGCCGGTGTGGTCTGGCAGATCGACAGCAAGACGCTCGACCCGCGCGGTGTCTGGCATGAGATGGGTGCCACCGAGCTGCTGGTTCAGTGGACGGCGGTCGACGATGTGGCATTTGTAGAAAACACGTTGACGACGATGCCCACGTCGACGACGATGCCCATGACGATGACGACGGCGTCTGAACGTCCGGCCTGGTCGAGGATCGCGGCGGAGCCCTGGGCACAGGACGTCATTCTGGGTCTGGCCGGTCGATTCAACGAGGCTCAGGCGCGCGACGACATCGAGAATCTGGCGGCCGAGTCCGAGACTCTCGCGAAGCTGCCGACACCTCTCCATGTCGTTGGCTGGTATTTCCCGGTCGAGATCGACCCCACCTGGTCCAAAGCACCCTCGCTCGCACCCCTGCTCGCCCGTTTGCCGCGCCCCCTGTGGATCAGCGTCTACGACAGCGCGAACGTCGGGCCCGATACTCTCGTTGAAGGCCTGATGACATGGCTGCCCGCTGATGTGGGGGTTTTCTTTCAAGACGGGGTCGGCGTCTACGCGCGCGAGGCGCGCACCGCTCGGCACTACGCGGACGTCCTCTCGGCCCGCCTCGGCTCGAATCGGGTGCGCATCATCGCGGAAGCCTTTCGCCCGCGGGTGGGCGGCGGATTTCGAAGCGCGACCATCGCCGAGCTCGGTCCTCAACTCGCCACTTACGCCGGCTACCGCATCTACCTCTTCGAAGGCCCGCACTATGTGCCGGACTCGCTGGTCGCGGAGATCAGGCGCCGACAGACGTCCCCTGAGCGCTGACCGAAACTGAGTATCCGCAGAGTCATGGCACCGCAATTGCTCATAGACACCTCGATCCCCTCGTCGTCGGCAAAAGACGTCACCGCACATTGTCCGAGTTGTGTCCGATCCTCATCGGCACGGGGTGGAGGTCTCGTCATGCAGAAACTCACCGCCCGAAATGGCTCGATCGTCTGCGCTGTCCTCTGCTACGGAGTCGTGAGCAGCGCCTTCGTTGGGAATGCGGACGCCCAAGGACCGCCTCCGATGCCTCCGGGTTCCGCGAAGGTCAAAGTGGCGCCCGGACAGTCACCCGAAGAGAGCCAGAGGATGGAACGCGCGCACGAGCATCACGCTCCGTCCGAATCCAGGAAGGACTACACCCGCGACGACACGACGGAGCAACGGCTGGGACTCGTCCCTCCGCCTCTGCCCGTGCTTTTCGCCGCGATTCTTATCGTTCCAGGGCAATCGCCCGAAGAGAGCTTCCGCATGCTGCGGGCTCATGAGCATCACCACACACTTCACTACAAGAAAGATTTCGACAAGGACGACCTGACGGACGAAGTCTCCGGCTCCACGAAAAAGCCGCTGCCCTCTTCCGCTCGCTAGTCCAAGTCCCCAAATGAAAAATATTCTTCGTCGACTTTTGCCGCTGGCGTTTCTGACCTTCGCCGTCGTCGGACCGTCCCCTGCCCAATCCACTCGAAGCGCTCTGATTCTTTATGACGCGCCTCCGTCGACCGAGTTCGAGAAGCTCGGCCAGGGCTACGCCATCATGCTGAAGAATCTGTTGTCGCATCTCGACAGCGACGCTCGCCTGATGGCCGTTCAGGACTACACCGCGGGAACGCTGAACGCATTCGACGCCACGTTCTACCTCGGCGCCTACTACGACAACCAGGTTCCTTCGGCGTTGCTCGTGGACATCAAGGCTTCCACGAAAACCGTGGTGTGGTTCAAGTACAACCTCTGGCAATTCGCCTGGGACCAGCAGTACGGTTTCACCCAGAAATATGGCTTCAGCTTTACCGGCCTGCGTGGTTTGAACGCAGAGCCGACAACCGCCCAACCGTCACCCGGCTTCTTCGACACCGTGACTTACAAGAAGCTGCCGTTCGTGAAGTACTACGCCTACGATGACGCCCTCGGCCAGGTCAATGCCGATCCCGACATCGGCGTCGTTCGCATTGACGATGCCCTGAAGGCGAAAACCATCGTGGGTATCAGCAATCCCGCGACCAAGGAGACGGCACCCTACATTCTGCGGTCCGGAAACTTCTGGTACGTCGCCGACCTGCCTTTCAGCTACATCGGTCCGCGCGATCGCTATCTCGTGCTGGCGGACGTTCTCCACGACATGATGGGCGTGCAGCACGCGGAAAACCATCGCGCCATGGTCCGCTTGGAAGATGTAGGCGCCATGGTCAGCGTCAAGGCCATGAAGACACTCTCCGACTATCTCTGGTCGAAGAAGATTCCCTATTCCATCGCGGTCATTCCCAAGTACGTCGATAGTCTTGGGATCTACAACGAGGGTGTGCCGCAAACGGTCCTCCTGCGGCAGGCGTCCAATCTCAGGAAGGCGCTCAACTACAGTGTGGCCCGGGGCGGCGAGATCGTGATGCACGGCTACACGCACCAGTACGGTGCCGTGAAGAACGCCAACAGTGGAGTGAGCGGCGACGACTATGAGTTCTGGAATATCGTCGCGAACGCTCCGGTCACCGAGGACTCCACACCCTGGGCCCTTGGCCGGTACAACGCCGGACTCACCGACCTTCGGGACAACGGCTACGGAGCGCCCGTCGCCTGGGAAGCGCCGCACTATCAGTCTTCGGCACTCGCGGCGAAGGCCACACCGCAGGCTTTCCCGACCACATACCAGAGAGTCGTCTACTACACGGCAGACCAGCCGGACTTCGGCGCGTCGGTAGGCAAGGACTTCACCCTCGGTCAAGTCTTTCCCTACGTCATCAAGAAGGACTACTACGGCCAGCGCGTTCTGCCGGAGAACATCGGCAACATCGAGTACGACATCAGCAGTGTCGATCCGAACTCGAACTTCAACTACACGTGGCAGGATCTGGAGATCAACGCCCGCTACGCCCACACGGTGCGCGACGGATTCGCGTCATTCTTCTTTCATCCCTTCTGGCTGGAACCGACCATCGGCACACCGGGCTTCAAGGATTTCAAACTTCTCGTCAATGGCATTACGAAGCTCGGCTACGTCTGGACGTCCCCCAGTCGGGTGAAGGACTAGTCAAGACTGAAACCGCCGCCGGGGACGCTGTCGGCGGTTGCCTTTGCCTGGATCCCCGCGCCTCCGCGGGGCCGGCATGAGTGCGTCCGGAAGTGCCGGCTCGGTGCGAGACCAATCCGCCCACTCGCGTGTGTGCTACCGAACAGAGAAACGGCGTAGGATCTTCCAAAGTCTCCAAGTTGGGCCCGCGCCTACCGCGGTTCCAGATACACCATTGCAAAAACAACTCCGAGCATGAGAGACGCTCCACGGCGTGGCAGATAGCCCCTCACCGAAGCTTTTGGCTCTGGCACGGCGGGTTGCGGCTCACGAGGCTGCTTCCGTTGGTCTTGGAGCTGCTTTGTCCGGTCCTGCCTTCAGCGCGGTTGATAAACTGCGGCAGCCACTTAGCAAGCTCATTGGACCTGCGGGGTTTTCTGCGCTCCTGACTCGCGCGATAGCACTCGGCGGCAAGGACGTTCCCTGGCTGATCTCTCTCCAGGTCAATGCAGACGGGTCATTGGAAGGCCTGGACGCACACCCGAACCGGCGCGCGGCCGCAAGGGGCGAAGTCGTCGTTATGACTCAGCTGGTTCTACTTTTGGAGACGTTCATTGGTCCGGAGTTGGCGCTTGGATTGCTGCGCGACGCTTGGCCGGCGATGGATCCAAAAGCCGGAAGAGGCAAAGACCTAGGGGAAGCTACCAAATGAAGAAAAGTAAGACTTCGCGTGTGAAGACGAGAAAGGTGGCGCCGCCCCGACCAGGAAAAGTAACCGTCCGCAAGTTGCCGACCGGTGTTCGCGGCCTAGATGACATTCTGGGAGGCGGGCTGCCCGAATTCTCGTTCAACATCATCGCGGGTGCGCCGGGTTGCGGGAAGACGACGCTCGCGCATCAGATCCTGTTCGCCAATGCGACGCCGCAGAAGCCAGCCCTGTACTTCACCGTGCTCGGCGAACCCGCGCTGAAGATGTTGCGCTACCAGCAACAATATTCCTTTTTCGATTTGAGCAAGGTGAACAAGGCGATCCGTTTCGTCAACCTGAGCCACGTGTTGCTGGAGCAGGACCTGAAGGGGGTTCTCGCGGAAATCACGAAGGAAGTCCTTGCGTCCCATCCAAGCATGGTGGTGGTGGACTCGTTCCGCACCGTGGTGCGCAAGGCTCAAGCGGGGACGGATCACATGGAACTCCAGGCTTTCATACAAACCCTGGCGCTGCTCTTGTCCTCCTGCCAGGCGACGACCTTCCTGATCGGCGAATATACCGACGGAGAAATCCGCGACAATCCGGTGTTCACCGTCTGTGACGGCCTTTTTCTGCTCACCCAGAACCCGGAGCGAAATTCCGTGGTGCGGAAGCTGCAAATCATGAAGTTGCGCGGGCAGGCATCGGTGCCCGGGTTGCACACCATCCGCATTACCGATGACGGTTTGCAAGCCTTCTCGCGCACTCTGGGTCTGGTCGGGAAGAAAGACCGGGCCCGCACACGAAAGCGGCTTTCCACCGGCATTCCCGAACTGGATACGATGATGGGCGGGGGCGTCCTTGAAGGCGACAGCATGCTCGTGTCCGGCCCTTCGGGTACGGGCAAGTCGGCGATCGCGACGCACTTTCTCGCCGAAGGTCTGCGTCGAGGCGAAGGAGGTGTGGCCGCTGTGTTCGAAGAACGTCCGATCGGGTACGCGGCGCGAGCGGGCTCCTTTGGCCTCGACCTTTTGACGCCGCAGAAAAACGGACTGCTCGAGATGCTTTACCTTCGTCCGCTGGACCTTTCAGTGGATGAAACCATGCAGGAAATCCTCGACGCGGTGAAAAGGATCAATGCCAAGCGCCTGGTGATCGATTCGCTGGTGGGCTTTGAGATGGCGCTCGCCCCTGGTTTCCGGGAGGACTTTCGCGAATCTCTCTACCGGATGATCGCGGCGTTGACCGGAGCGGGGGTGACGATCCTGACCACCGTCGAGATCGAGGATTCGTTCATCTCATTCGAGTTCAGCCACTACACCATTTCGTTTCTCACCGATGACATCGTCCGGCTCCGTTACGTGGAGATTGACGGCCAGCTTCGCAAAGTGATGGTCGTGGTCAAGATGCGCGGCGGCAACCACA
>JBDTQB010000231.1:0-7375 GCA_039932395.1 Vicinamibacteria bacterium
GGCACGATGGCGGAAGGCTGGGCCTGCTACGCAACCGATCTGATGGGCGAAGCCGGATTCCTGACTCCTCTGGAACGCTACGCAGAACGCCAGGGTCGCGCCAGAATGTGCGCCCGCGCGATCGTCGATGTGAACCTCCATCGCGGCGAGTGGACGCTCGACCAGGCGGCGAGCTTCTACGAAGAGCAGGCCCTGATGTCGCCCGTGGCCGCGATGTCAGAAGCGGTCAAGAACAGCATGTTTCCCGGCGCCGCGGTGATGTACCTGATGGGTCGCGACGCCATCCACCGGCTGCGCTCGGAGATGAAGGTGTTTCAAGGCGATGCCTTCTCGCTCAAGGCCTTCCACGACGAGTTCCTCTCTTTCGGTTCCATCCCGGTCAGTTTGATTGCGGCGGCGATGAAAGAGCGGCGGCGGCCTTTCTAGTGAGGGTCTTTGCATATGCTCGCAAGCCAGATGCTTAGTGAATCAACGCTCGAATACGGTCGTCGGATGATGACGGCGCTTCTCGGTCTCGACGCCCTGTATCGGAAGGAGAGTGCCGACGGCGAAGGTCTGGCGGTGGTGAACCTCGATCTGGATTGTCGCTACATCGCTGATTCCTTCTCCGCCTACGACGCGGCCGAGGCATGCTTCTCGACCCTTCGCGCGGACGCGTCATCCTTGCCGGAAAAGGATCGACGTCGCTACTACGACGACTTGTGCCATTCGACGCTCGCCTTTATCCGGTGGCGCCGTGACGGGATTCCGTTTACCGCGCAGATCAGCGACTTCCTTCACGTCCCCGCAGAGCCCGCACCCGCGAAGGAACTGGAGGCCTTGCAGATGGAGATGGGCGCGCTGCTGACCAGGATGGGCTACCAGGGAGACATCAGGTCGCAGTGCGCCGCTTGGGAGGACAAAGTGCGAGTCCCCGCGGAGAAGGTGCCTGAGGTGCTTGAGAGCCTTCTGGATGAAGCCTGGAAGCGAACCGAAAAGCACCTCCTGAAGATTCCGCGACCTCAGTCCGACGGGATGCATGTCGTTCCCGTGACCGGCGTGGCCTTCAACGCGCGGTGCAACTACCTGCATCGGCGGATCGAACTCAATGTGGATCCGATCCTGACCCGACCCGGCCTCAAGCATCTTGCAGTCCACGAGGGTTATCCCGGCCACTACGTCCAGTTCACCATGCGTTCAACGCTTGCGGAACGCGATGAAGCACCTGCCGACGTGTTGTTGTCGATCGTGAATAGCGCGAGTTCGTCGATCTTCGAGGGCATCGGCGATTCGGGTATCACCATGCTCGATTGGATGGAGAGCGACGACGACCGCGTTCAGGCGTTGATGAACGTCTATCGCGCGGGGATCGGCACGGAAGCTGCGTGGCAGTTCCATTCCCTAGGTTGGTCGGCAGCGGATGTTCAGGAATCTCTGGCGGCGCGCAGTCTCGTGGGTGGCCAGGGTTGGGTCGAGAACCGGGTCAAGTTCATTCAATCTCCATCGCGCGCGGTCTTGATCTGGTCCTACTGGTGGGGCGAGCGGGTCGTCACGAATGCCTGGAATCGCGTGGCACCAGAACGTCGCGGCGACTTCATGGCGTTCCTCCATAGCCGGATGCACTCCAACCGGTCCATCGAGATGTTTGAATGAGCAGAGGCCGGATCGCCTCCGCCGTCGCCGTCGTGGTTTGTCTCTTCGCGGAGGCCGGATGCGCTTCGTCGACACCGTCGGGGGAGGAGGCGAGGAAGAGAATCCTCCGCGTGGCCTATGACCGCGAGATTGATGTTCTGAATCCGTTCACCAGCCAGAACCTGGTCGATATCAGCTTCAGCATGATCGAAGGCCTGGTCACCACGAACGAACGCAACGAATACATCCCGGTACTCGCGAAGGAAGTTCCGACCGAAGCCAACGGCCTGGTGAAGCGAGAGAAGGATGGCTCGGTGGTTATGACGTGGCCGCTGCACCAGAATGTCCGCTGGCACGACGGCGTCGCGTTCACCAGCGCCGACGTTTGCTTCACCTGGCGCTTCGTGGCGAGCGCCAACTCGATGACCTATAACCGCGAGGAGTACCTCGGCATCAAGAAGTGCGACACGCCCGACGATCACACCGTGGTCTTCACCTGGGACGGTGCCTACGCGTACTACGCGGGCTTGTTCGAAGCGATCCTTCCGCGCCATGTCTTCATGAAGGCGGACGGCAAGACGGAGATGTCGGTTGACGAGATCGTCAACTACGAGCCTTACAACCGTGGCTCGAAAACGATAGGGACCGGCCCCTTTAAGTTCGCCGAGTGGAGGTCGGGTGAGTACATCCGGGTGGTTCGCAACCCCGACTACTGGCGTGGATCCGCGGTGCCCGCCATCGACGAGATCGTGTGGGCCTTCATCCCCGACAACAACACGCGCCTGCTCGCACTCAAGTCGGGTCGATATGACTGGGGCCGCATCCAGCCCACCCAGGTCAGCGTTCTGCGCAATCTCACCGCGTCGGACGTTCATCTGATCGATGCGAACTCCGTGATGCACTTTGATCTGGCCATTCGGACTGAGCTTGGGAAGCAGCTCTTCAGCGACGTCCGGGTTCGCCGCGCGGTGTTTCATGCCATCGACCGCGACGGCATGGCGAAGAAGCTGATGGAAGGAACGGTGAAGGTCGCGCAAGGCCCGATCAACCCGAACAGTCCGTATCACAACGCGCAGGTGGTGACCTACGACTACGACCTCAATACGTCGAGGCGGCTTCTTGACGAAGCGGGCTGGACGGTTGGCCCCGATGGTGTGCGGCAGAAGGACGGCCGCCGCTTTTCCTTCGTGATGCTGAATCGCGCGGGTACGACGGATCGAATCCTGCTCGCTCAGGTGATTCAGGCCGGACTCAAGGCAGTGGGCATCGAAGTCATTTTCGAAACCATGGAGAGTGCCGCGTGGACGCAGCGCTGGCGCAGTGGGAAGTGGGAAGCGATGGTGAGCGCCTGGTTCCTTCCCGCCGACCCCGGCATCACCGGGCTGTACGCCTGCAAGGGTGCGAACAACATGGCGGGATTCTGCGATCCGGCCCTGGACGAGATTCTCGAACGTTCTGACAAGGCGTTGTCTTTCGACGATCGCATGCCTCTTCTGCACGAAGCGCAGGCCAAACTTGCCGAGCAGGCGCGCATGCTGCCGCTGTACCAGAACGTGATGCCCGAAGTGGTCACGAAGCGCGTTCAAGGCTACCGGGGAAGCGGGACCAACTTCGGCAGCTTCTGGAATCTCTGGGAGTGGAAGCTCGCGAGCTAGCCAATGGGCGCCTACATCACCCGACGTCTGCTGCAAATGGCGCCTCTGATGGTGGGCATCTCCATCGTTGTGTTCGCCCTGATTCAGGCGGCGCCGGGCGGCCCCGAGGCGGCGCTGCTTTCTTCCGGGCGATTCGTGGATCCTTCCGTGGTGGCGGCGTACCGAACCAAGCTGGGCGTCGACCAAGCTGTCCCCGTGCAATACGCGCGATGGATCGGCGCGGCGCTCACCGGTGACCTCGGCGTCAGCTATTCCACCACGCGTCCGGTCGTGGACATGATCGTCGAACGCCTTCCCGCGACGCTTGAGCTGATGGCGTGCGCGTTCCTGATCGCCGCCTCGTTCGCGGCCTTGATCGGCATGGCGAGCGCCCTTCGTCCGCATTCATGGATCGATCTGCTGGGAACGGGCTCGGCGTTTATTGGCATCGCCCTGCCGGTGTTCTGGCTTGGCCTGATCCTTCAACTTGTTTTCGCCGTGGAGCTAGGGTGGCTGCCCGTCTCAGGAACACATACCGTCGGCAGCTCGTCCTTTGGCGATCACGTGGCGCATCTCGTTCTCCCTGCGGTCGTTCTCGCGTCGCGCTACATCGCGTCGTGGTCCCGCTACTTCCGGGCCAGTCTGATGTCGGTGTTGGAGAGCGACTACATACGAACGGCTCGTGCGCAGGGTCTTTCGGAGAGCCGGGTCTTCTTCGCCCACGCGGTCCGGAACGCGCTCGTACCGGTGGTTTCCGTGATGGCGTTGGGCTTGGCGGATCTGGTGTCCGGCGCCGTCATTACCGAAACAGTGTTCGCATGGCCGGGGATCGGTCGGCTCTTCGTCCAGGGAATGTTCGCGCGCGACTATCCGCTGCTGATGGGCATTCTGTTGATGGGCTCGTTGACCGTGCTCGTCTTCAATCTCTTGGCAGACGTTCTCTACGGCGTGCTTGATCCGAGGATTCGCTATGAATGATGGACGTCGGGCGCTGGGCGGTAGGCGATGGTTGCATGGGGCCATCGTCATCGGAACGTTTGCGGTGGGACAGGGGACCGTGGCCTACGCTGGTCCGTCCGGCGCCACGGCGATCTCTGCGCCACGCATGACCGTGGAAGCGGCGACAAGGTTCGCCGAGCTGGCTCTCGCCTGTGTCGGCAAGGAGTATCCCGGCAAGATCGCGCACGTCCTGGAGAGCGCTTCGGACGTGAAGTCCCCGCGTGAACTCACGCCCTCGTTCTTCGGTTGCTACGACTGGCACTCGGCGGTGCATGGTCACTGGCTTCTGGTGCGACTGATCCGCACGTTTCCGACTGCTCCTTTTGTAGCGAAAGCCCGGGAGGCGCTCGCCGAAGATCTGGCGCCGAAGAAGATCGCCGGGGAAGTCCTCTATATGGGAAAAGCCAGTCGAATGGCCTTCGAACGCCCGTACGGGCTGGCATGGCTGCTGCAGCTCGCGGCGGAACTACGCTCGTGGGATGATCCGCAGGCGAAGGACTGGGCGACGGCACTCGCACCGTTGGAAAGCCTGGCCGCGACACGCTTGAAAGACTGGCTGCCCAAGCTGCTTCATCCGATCCGGATTGGAGAACACGATCAAACGGCCTTCAGCTTCGGCCTGATCTGGGACTGGTCTCTCCGGAGCGGCGATGTCCAGATGACCGAGCTTTTGAGGTCGCGCATCGGGGAGCTCTATCTCGGTGACCGCGCCTGTCCGCTGGCCTATGAACCAGGGGGCCAGGACTTCCTCTCGCCCTGTCTCGCCGAGGCAGACCTCGTACGCCGCGTGTTGTCGCGGCCCGAGTATGCGATCTGGCTGACTGCGTTTCTGCCTCAGGTTCCGCGCGACGGTTCGGTCGCGTGGTTGAAGCCGGCGGACGTGCCGGATCGCAGCGATCCGAAGCTTGGCCATCTTGATGGTCTCAACCTCAGCCGCGCGTGGATGATTGAAGGCATCGCTCGCGCTCTTCCTCCCCGAGATCCAAGGGTGCGTGCGCTGCACCTCACCTCTCAGGCGCACATCGACGCGGCACTCCCGCACGTGACCGGCGAACACTATGAAGGCGGCCATTGGCTTGGCACCTTCGCGGTGTATCTGCTGAGCACCGAACAGCAGGAAGGATCCGTGTGGCGCCGATGAGCGGATCGACCCGTCTGCTGGCGTCACGCTTCACCCGACACCGCGCGGCCGTCGTGTCACTGCTTCTCTTCATGGGAATCGGTGCCGCCTGCCTGCTCGCTCCCGTGATCGCGCCCTATCCGTTCGACGGCATCGATCTCGACAGCGTGAAGCAGGCTCCTTCCCTTCATCATTGGATGGGCACGGACGATTTGGGTCGCGACGTGTTGACCCGGATGCTCTTCGGCGGGCGGGTTTCGATCCTGATCGGAATCCTCGCCGCGTTGGTTGGAACGTTTGTCGGCACGGCGATCGGTGCGACGGCGGGCTACTACGGCGGACGAATCGACAATGCGCTGATGAGAATGACCGACATCGCCTATGCGATTCCGACCCTGCCTTTGCTGATCATTCTGAGCGCCTATTCCCGGGCGGCCCTTGTCTCCATGGTGGTGATCATCGGGTTCCTGAGCTGGATGACCACCGCGCGCGTCGTGCGCTCGCAGGTGCTGTCGATCAAGGAGATGGACTACATCGAAGCGGTTCGCGGCATGGGCGCTACCGACTTCCGCATCCTGACCCGGCACATTGTTCCCAATGCGCTTGGACCGATTCTCGTCGGGGCCACTCTCGGCGTCGGCAACGCCATCATGGTCGAGTCGTCCCTGAGTTTCCTGGGCCTTGGTGTTCAGCCGCCCACGCCGACCTGGGGCAACATGCTCATGGACTCGCAAGCCACCATGGCGACGAAGCCGTGGCTCACGCTCTTCCCGGGGTTCGCGATTCTGCTCGTGGTCCTCGCCGTGAACTTCATGGGCGACGCCTTGCGCGACGCCCTCGACCCAGGACTATCGAGGGGCGAACCGTGACCGTCAAGCGCGGGCCGGATTCACACCCGCCTACACATTGAATTTGAAGAGCATGACGTCGCCGTCGGCAACCACGTACGTCTTGCCTTCCTGACGGTACAGGCCCTTCTCACGCGCGGCCGCGACGGAACCGCACTCGACGAGGTCCTTGTACGCCACCGTCTCGGCCTTGATGAAGCCCTTCTCGAAGTCTGAGTGGATCACGCCGGCCGCCTTCGGCCCGGTGTCGCCGATGTGGATGGTCCAGGCGCGGACTTCTTTTTCACCTGCGGTGAAATAAGTCTGCAGGCCGAGCAGGTGATACGTCGCGCGAATCAGCGGTCCCATTCCGCTCTCGCTGACGCCGAGATCCTTGAGGAACTCATTCGCTTCTTCCTCCGAAAGATCAATCAGGTCGCTCTCGATTTGCGCGCTGACCACCACGGCCTCGCACGACAGATGGGTCTTCACGTAGTCGCGCACCTTTGTGACGAAGGGGTTCGCGTCCGCGGTAGCGAGGTCGGTGTCCTTGACGTTGCACGCGAAGATCGTCGGTTTGTCGGAGAGAAGGAAGAAACCGTTGGAGATGGCTTTCTCATCTTTGGTGAGGTCGGCGGTGAGTGCTGGCTTCCCTGCGTCGAGTGTGTTCTCGATCTTGGCGAGGACCGCATCTTCGGCAGCGGCCACCTTATCGCCGCGCTTGACCTCGCGGGCGATGCGCTCGCGCTTCTTCTTAACCGTATCGAGGTCGGCGAGCATCAACTCGGTGTTGATGACTTCGATGTCGCGCACGGGATCGACGGACCCCGCGACATGGATAACGTCGGCATCCTCGAAGCAGCGGACCACCTGAACGATGGCGTCGACTTCGCGGATGTGAGTCAGAAACTTGTTCCCGAGGCCCTCGCCCTGGCTCGCTCCTTTGACCAGACCGGCGATGTCGACGAACTCGATGGCCGCCGGGATGACCACGTTGGTGCCCGCGATCTTCTGGAGCACCTGAAGCCGCGCGTCCGGCACGGTGACCATGCCCACGTTGGGATCGATGGTGCAGAAGGGGTAGTTTGCGGCCTCCGCTTTGCGATTGCGGGTGACGGCGTTGAACAAGGTGGACTTGCCGACGTTGGGGAGTCCGACGATTCCGGCTCTGAGCATCCCCGCAG
>JBDTQB010000232.1:0-7308 GCA_039932395.1 Vicinamibacteria bacterium
CTCCGCGGAGCAGGGCGTAGCCGTCACCATGAAGTTTCTGCGGATCGATCACGGCTCGCCCAAAGCAGCAGGCGGCGAGACGCGGGCGAGTCCGGTCATGAGAGGGCTTGAGTATAGGGTCGGCGAAATCGGATGCTCCGGCCCCATCGCCCCCGGCGCACAAAGCGCCGGACAAACTCATAATGGGCATATGAAATCTCCCGAGCATCGCGACCCACTTCACGGGGTCACTTTGGAGCAGATCGTGACCGAGCTGGAGGCCCGCTACGGTTGGGTGGAACTGGGCGACCTCGTCAGGATCCGCTGCTTTACCGAGAATCCCAGCGTCTCATCCAGCCTGAAGTTCCTGCGCAAGACGCCGTGGGCGCGCACGAAGGTCGAGGATTTGTTCGTGTCGATGCGGAGAGAGAAAACATCCTGATCACTCTCACGCCGCCGGAGGCGTCTCGGAAACGCGTCGACCCCGTGAATGGCGTATGTCGTGTCGCCATGGGGTGGTTCTGGATTCTCTCGCTTGACCTGACCTTGGTGCCTGATCTGGTTTCCGCTCAGGAGCGGCCGCAAGCTCCGGTCTTCAATTGGCTCGATCGACCGTCGGCGCTTAGTTTCGCAGTGTGAACCTTTCGCCAAATCGGCAACACTTCCAACGGCTCGCGTTCCTCGCACTCCTCATCACGGTTCACGTCGGCTGCGGCACGCCGTCTGACCTTGATGGGACCGCGCTGTTCCGGGTGCGCGCGTGCAAAGGATCGGGCTCGGGCGAGATCTTCCACATCCAACTGAGTGACCCGCGCACGATCGCCGAAGCGGACGCGCTGGTTGGCGTCGGCCAGCGCAAGATTCCCGTCGGCAGACTGGTCGCAGGAAGCGGCGGCTTTAACGCTCCGTGGTCCTGGCACATGGACCCGTCCACGGTGACCTTGGCCGATGCGGCGATCGAAGTCTGCGACGGCTGTCCGAGCTTCGTGGAAAACGAGCTTCCCTACTGGCTCAACACGGTCAAGACGTATTGCCCCTGGAGCGCCGAGATCCTCGCCCGCGAGAAGTGAAGCGGCCCTGCGAACTCCTGACATGCCTTGGCAGTTGAGTCCTTATCATGACCTCACCGCGAACAGAGATAGGAAGAAGCAGCCATGACACCCGACCATTTCCACGGAACAGACCCCTGTTCCATCATCGAATTGAGGCAGTACACGCTGCACTCCGGCCAGCGCGAGGCACTGATCGAGCTCTTCGACCGCGAGTTCGTCGAGTCGCAAGAGGCTGTCGGCATGACGGTGATGGGACAGTTTCGCGACATCGACGATGCCGATCGCTTCGTATGGATGCGCGGCTTTAGCGACATGGAGACTAGGCAGGCAGGACTCGCCGCTTTTTACGGCGGCCCGGTGTGGGGCGCACACCGAGAGGCCGCCAATGAAACGATGGTCGATTCCGACAATGTGTTGCTCCTGACGCCCGCCTGGCCGGGCGCCGGCCTCGCGCCGAATGCGCGCGCGCGCGCCGAGTCCGGCTCGACCAGCCAGCCAGCCGGCATGGTAGACGCCACCATCTTTTACCTGCGCGAGCCAGCCGATGAGCGTCTGCTGGCGCTGTGCCGCGACACCGTGTCGCCAACGTTGAAGCAGGCTGGCGTTCGCACTCAGGGTTGGTATGTGACGGAGCCGACGCCGAACAACTTCCCGCGCCTGCCCGTGCGCGAAGGCGAGCCTGTACTGGTGCGGTTCGCGGTCTTCGCCGACTTGTCGGCGCTCGAATCCTTCGACGCTGGCCGGCGGCTTGCCGACGACTGTCAGATGTTGCTCGGCCCCTGGCTGGGCCGTTCCCCCGAGCGACACCGCCTGCAGCCGACCGCCCGTTCGGCACTCCACGCCTGATCAAACTGGCGGTTCACAAAGCGTCTGGATTAGGCGTCTGCGGAAACGCGTCGGCAAGGTCGATATCAAGGAAGTCCTCATCGACGCTTTCGGGAAGCGAGTTTGCGGCCTGATCCGAACTCTCGCCCCGATCGAACAGCGCGCCGAGGTCGATCTCCTCCTCGGGGTCGGCAAGGCGCAGATCATGGGGCTTGAAATAGGGCGGGAGGATCGGAAGGGGACCGGTCGGAACATGAAGTTTCATGGTGTCTCTCGATGCCCAAGATAAGCAGCTTCCATGCCGATTGGCGCAAGTCCATGAATGATGACGACATCCGGGCGCGGCCGTCAGGCCAGTCACACGGCCGACTGTTACCAGACGCTACGGCCGAACGGGATTCGCGGCCAGATCACCCGCGACGGTCAGCCAGGGCCGGACCGACCACGACTTCACAAGGCCATTCAGAACATAAGGATCAGCCTTCGCGAAATCCTCGGCGGCCTTCGGGCTCTCGCCCTTGAACATCAGGATGGCGCGGTCGACGGGTTCGCCAAGCGCTCCGCCAAGCACAAGTTCACCTCGCTCGTGCGCCGCCCAGGCTTCCTTTAAATGCACGCCCCGAAATTCGCCGCGGCGAGCGAGATAGTCATCCTGCAGTTCGTAGATAAGAAGGTAGTGATTCATGGTTTGGTCGTTTCTACCAGACCGGCGGGCGGTGTCACGACAACATGATCGACGAAGGCGCCGAGCGCGCGGCGATAGCCCTCGCCGCCCACGATGTAAACGTCGTTGTGATGGGCGCCGTCCATGGAGATGAAGGTCTTCGGCTGGGGCGCCGCCTCGAAGACCGCGCGGCCCTGCTCGAACGGAATCACCTCATCGCGCGTGCCGTGGATGACGAGCAACGGCACCTTGAGCTTCGGCGCCTTTTCGAGATTGTCGTAGCGCGTGCGGACGAAGAATCCGACCGGCAGGAACGGATACACCGCCGCCGCCATCTTCCGGATCGACGCGAACGGCGCTTCGAGCACGAGCCCCGCGGCGCCACGATCGAGCGCCAATTGCATCGAGATCGCGCAGCCGAGCGACTCGCCCATCAACACAATGCGCCGCGGATCAATGTTGCGTGTCTTGGTGAGATAGTCGTAGGACGCGCGTCCGTCGCGATACGTGCCTTCCTCATCAGGCGCACCCGTGCTCTGGCCAAAGCCGCGATAGTCATAGATCAGGAAGTCGATCCCGAGAGTGCGCAGACTCTGCACGCGGTCGAGCCGGTCTGAGATATTGCCGGCGTTGCCGTGCGAGAAAAGGACCGTGGCCCGGCTCGGCTCCGGTCGCGACTTGATGAACCAGCCGTGGATTTTCACGCCCGGTTCAACGTCAAGCCAGACATCCTCAAACGGCAGGCCCAGCGTCTTCGGCGTGATGTCCACGACGGTGCTTGGGAAGTAGATGAGCTTCTTCTCGAAGAGCATCAGGAAAAGGGTTGCTCCCACGACCACCGCCACGCTGATGCGGAGGAGACTCTTGAGAAGAGAGACGACACGAGATCCAGTCGACGCCTCCGCCAAGGGATCGCTCGACTCAGCCGCGACGGATACGGCTCGCCACTCCGCGCAGCCAGCCCTTCGCTGACTTGCCGGTCTCTTCCTCGGGCGTGGTTCCGCGCTCGTATTCCGGCGTGAAGTCGGACCGGTGCGCGTCAAGGAACACTTCCCGCTGCGATCGATGCTTCTCTTCGTCCTGTTTGTCTCGCGTGCTCGCGCCCAGGGAGGGCAGATCGTCCGGGGCAGAGTAGTCGATCGGCCCGCCCAGCGAGAGAGACGATCCACCAAAGTCCACATCCGCGTCGTCGACGGGCGCGAACCGGGGCCGCTGAACTTCCCACGCCGCTTTCTCCCGGGACACTTCTGGTTGCACAGACTGAGGTGCGGGTGCCGAGATCGAATCGCTTTCAGCCCGATCGTCCTTTGAGCTGCCCGTCGCGGCGCGTTTCGTCTCAGTTTGATCCAGGCGCTTCTTCAACTGCGAGATGCGGTCTTCGAGGACCTGCCGATGCGCATGCCCTGCGAGGTGCGCCTTTTCGTAGGCCGCGGCCTCGGAGGCGCGAGCGTCAAGGGCGGTCTTCAGCGCGAGGGTCGTTTGTTCCGCGGCTTCAAACCGAGACTTCCAACTGTCGATGGACTGGGCGGCGTTGGTTTGCGCGGCCAGCCGGGCTTCGGCAATCCGTACTTCAGACGCTTCAAGGGCGGCGCGTTGGGCCTCATCCGCCTTCGCCAGTCGCGCACTCAGATCCGAGTTCGCGGCGGACAGTGTCTTCAGCTCCTTTTCGGCGAGGGCCTGCGCGTCTGCCGCCGCCGTTTGGATCTTCACATCGCGGGCGACGTCCGCCTCGAGACGGGCAATGCGTGCGATGAACTCCGCGCGCGAGGCTTCCCAGACGCCGGCACGCTCGCCCAAGGTGGCGGCTTCTTTCTCAAGTCGTTGGGCGCGCTTCTTTTCTTCGTCGAGGATCAAACGCAAGGCGGCTTCGGCTCGGCTCGCCTCCGTCTTCGCCTCGGACCGTTCCAACTCCAGACGCTCCAGTCGAGTGCTCAGCGTCTTAACTTCAGCCTGGCTCAGAGCGAGATCTCGATCGAGCGCGCTCTTCTGGCCTACAAGTTCGTTGCGGCCGCTGTCTTTGGACTCTAGGTCGGCCTGAAGGCGCGCGACCTGAGCCACGAGTTCCGACCTGGACGCCTCGGCGGTCGCCGCGCGTTCGCGCGCGGCCGCGAAGTCTTTCTCGGTCTGGGCAACCCGCCGCGTCTGCTCCTCAACCGCGGATTCAAGACTGGTTTCGCGTTTGGAAAAATCTGCCTTCGATTGCGTGCGTTGCGCCTCGACGACCTCAAGCTTTGACTGAAGCGCTCCTGCTTCCGCCTTGACCAGCGCAAGGTCGCGTTCGAGCGTCGCCTTCTGATCGAGAAGGCTCGTCCTGGACTGATCCTTCGTGACGACTTCCGACTCGAATCGAGCTATCTGGGCCTCGAGGGCCACGCGGGCGGCTTCGGCTGCGACCGCGCGTTCGCGGTGAGCGATCGCCTCCGTCTCCAGCTCCTTCACGCGACGCGAGAGATGTTCCTGCGACTTGGAAAGTTCCCCTTCGCGTCGGGTGGCATCGGCCAGCAGGGCTTTGCGCTCGTTCTCTCCGTCCTCGAACTTCGATGTGATGACCTTCAGCTCGGCCTTTGCCAGGATCAGGTCCTTCTCAGCCGCGGACTTTTGCTCCCGCAGGCCTTCCATCTCGGCGGTAAGCGAGGTCTCCCGCGTCGCCAGTCGCGAGCGATCGGACTCGGCGAGCGACAGTTCCCGGTCAACCTTCGCCTTCTGCTCAAGATATTCGGCCCGCTCCTTGTCCTTGTAGACGGCCTCCGTCTTGAGCTCTTCGATCTGGGCCTGGGCATGGGCCAGGCGTTTGTCGGCGGTTGTCTGCAGCTCGCTCTCGCGCGACGTCTTAGCGGCCCGCTCCGACTCGAGATCTTTGCGAAGGGATGCCATCGCTTCGGTGAGGGTGGCGATCTCTGCCTTGCTCGCTCCGAGAGCCCGTTCGACTTCGGACTTCTCGCGCTGCTGCTGGTCACGCTCGCGATCTCTCTCGGCCTGCAGCGTCAGCAGACGCTCGCTTCGTTCCGCGGATTCGCGCTCCGTAAGATGAAGACGATCATTCAAGCTCGAGTGCGCGGCCTCACTCAGACCGAGCTGCGATCGAAGCGCCTTGAGCGCCTCTTCAGCATGCGCATGGCGCGCTTCTGCTTCGGCAAGACGGATGAGCCACGGATTCTTGCCCGGTTCGTCGCGAGAAGGAGGCGGAACAGCCACGGACGCGAAAGCAACACTCTCGTCGCCTTCAAAACGCCGGTTCCAGGAAAGATCGAATCCCTGACCCGACGCAGGTGCCGGCGGTTCGGGAGCCACAGGAGCCTGAGCGCGAATGATCAGGGCATCCAGGAGACTCAGCAAAGCCGGCTCGTCGTGAGTCACGCCGCGAGGAGACGCATCGAGAACGTAGTCGGTGGATCCGGGGCTCGGGAGACTCAACTGACGTACGCGATCGGCGAGATCGGCGTCGTCCGTCAACAGCGCGGTGAGTTGAAGTCCTTCGAGACTCGGCTCGGCGTCCAGTTGGACGATGGTGAAAGACGCCAGGTGTTGGCGGGCGCCGATCAGGGCGGGCAAGCTTCCCAGGCAGAGTTCCACGGACGGCACGCCTTGAGATCGACTGTTCGCAAGCCATTCGGTTGCGGCGAGATGTCCGTCGCGGTGAACGGCGGTCACCCACACGAGGTCGGAACTCAATCCTTCGGTGACGAGAGCGCCTCGGATGGCCTGATTCACCTGTCCGATCGGAACATGAACGGGCAGGGCGCCCGCGATCCGAGCGATGTTCGAGATGAACGGAGGAGCGCTGGGATCACAGAGCAGTCGCTTCGGCCGCCCCTTCCCCGCGACCAACGCACACAGGAGGGCCACGCTGGGAGACGCTACCCAAACGCCAAATCGCCGGTTGAGGGCGGTCGCGAGCCGCCGAACCGATGCGGAGCTATTGAAGTCGTTCACGTTTTACCTGTTCGCGACGCGGTGACGCGTTTCGATCTCATTGAAAGGTTCATCCTAGGCCGTTCGAGCCAACATTGTCACCAGAGAACCAAGGACGCGCCAATTGAAGAGCGGCTCAGGAGCCGCGATGCTACGATCCACCGCGAATGCGCAATCCGCATCCGATTCGGTTCTTTCTTGGGGTCATCGTGGTTTCCGTTGGCTCCGCGGCGTTCTCGCTGGCTCTCCGCGCATCCCTTTCGATGGTCGCGCGAGCCGTTGCCGGCGCGGGCGACATCGTGGCCGCCATGCACGCGATGCCGACCAGCGCTCGCATCGTGCTGCCCGCCATCGGCGGGCTCCTGGCCGGACTCACGTCCGTGGTGGCAGCAAGGAAACAGCGAAGCCAGGGCGTGGGCGACGTGATGGAAGCCATCATCCTGGGCAAGGTCCGGCTCTCTCTTCGCGTCACTCTTCTGAAGTCGCTCGGGTCCTGGTTCGCCATCGCGACGGGCGGCTCGGTCGGCCGGGAAGGCCCGCTCATTCAGTTCGGCGGCGCCTTCGGCGGGTTCGCGGGCGAAAGACTGGGGCTCGATCCTGCATCGCTGAAACTGCTCATTGCGGCTGGTGTCGCCGCGGGATTCGCCGCCGCCTACAACACGCCGCTTGCCGCCATTCTGTTCGTCCTCGAAGTGGTCATCGGCGTCTTCGTGCTCGATGCCATCGTGCCATCGCTTCTCGCGGCCGCGATCGCCACCGGGCTCACTCGCATGGTCACGGGGGATGCGCCCCTTTACGGACATCGCACCTTTGCGCTCTCCGCCCCGCCGGATCTCGTCGCCTACGCCGTGCTTGGTGTGGTCTGCGCGCTGGCCG
>JBDTQB010000233.1:0-7288 GCA_039932395.1 Vicinamibacteria bacterium
CATGGCGGGCACGCTGGGCGTGGCGCTTCACGATCGCTTCAATGCGCTGAAGTGGCTCGCGCCATCGCCCTCTCATGACAAGGAGTACGTCGTCACCGCCACGGGAGATCGAGCCTTTGCTTCCCTTGACGTGGATGTCGAAAGTTCGCGTGCGCAGCGGCGCCGGTTCGCCTATGCCTGCCTCGACTGGAGCGAACGACGTCCTCACCTCGGCGGCTCCCTCGCGGCCGCTATCCTCAAGATGGCCCTGAAACGGAAATGGGTCGAGCAGGATCTCGACAGTCGGGCGCTCGAGATCACGCGCGTGGGCCGGCGTGAATTGCAGCGGCAGCTGGATCTCGCGCTGTGAAGTCCAATGCGGGTGCACCACTAAGATCACGCGGTTGGCTAGACGCGGTTTGGGCGACTAAGGAGAATCGATGCGACGGATAGCGAGTTTGATGGTGATGGCGGCCGCCCTGGCCCTCGTCGAAACCCAGAGCGCCTCGGTGAAGGCTCAGTCGGGCACCGGGACAGGCGTGGACCTGATGGACGTCGACGTCATGTTCATCGGCGCGCACCCCGACGACGACACGGGTGTTCTGGCAACGTTCTCCCGGTATCTGCTTGATGAAGGCTTCAAGGGCACGGTCATCACACTGACCGGTGGCGAAGGCGGGGGCAACGCGATTGGTCGGGAGAGCGGACCTTCGCTCGGATTGATCCGTCAGGAAGAGGAGCGTCGTTCCCTGGCCATGGTCGGCGTGAGCGCGCCGCAGTTCATCGGCCTTCAGGACTTCTACTTCACTCTCTCCGCCGAGGAAGTCCAGAAGCACTGGGGCGACACCTGGTTGTGCGACGTCGTCCGCCGGGTGCGCTTGGAGCGGCCGGAAGTGATCCTTACGATGTGGCCCGGCCCCGGCACGCATGGCGAGCATCAGATGGCCGCGCGGGCCGCGACCATCGCCTATGAGAAGGCCGGCGATCCGACGTACTGCGGTGATCAGATCACCCGCGAGTTCCTTCAGCCCTTCTCGCCCGCGAAGCTCTACTACTACCCGAGTGACGCCAAGGGTGGTGGCATCGTGAGCATTCCCACGGGCAACATGTCTCGATCCGCGGCTCGTACCTATGCGGACATCCGCGCTATTGCGGCGTCCAGCTACCGAAGTCAGGGATTCGATCGTGGCACCAAGCTGCCCGCCGACCCGCGCCCCGAGACGTTCCTGCTCGTGCGATCACGCGTGCCCGTCTCCGATCCCGAGACGCATCTTCTTGATGGCGCGTTGCGTCCTGCAGGGACCTCGCCCGCGGGGGTTCGCCTGGAAGCGGTTCCCACGTCCTCGGATGCTGCGATCGGGGCTGATCTCTCCGTCGAGGTTCGCTTTGCCAACCAAACTCCAGCGGCGATGAGCAAGGTGCGCCTCGGCCTTCGCGCCCCGAACGGCTGGACGGCGACCGCGCAGGGTGCCACCACTTTCGATTCGATCGAGGTCGGAAAGACCGCGTCCGTGCGATACGCCTTGCGTCCGACCTCCAGCGTGGCGGTCAGTGTCCAGGCTCGCGTCGAAGCCGAGTACGAAGCTGATTGGAAAGGCCATGCGGTCTCGGGACGAAATCCGGTCTGGCTGCGCCCCGTGGCTCCGGTTCAAGTGGCCTTCCAGCCGACCTTCGACATTGCCGGCTACCGCGCCTTCGCGAATGAAACTCACACGGAGTGGGTGATTCCTTCGCTTCCCACGAGACTCCCGTTGGTCTCCGGGCGCACCGGCAAGGTGAAAGTGAGCGTCCCCAACAAGTCTGCGCAAGTCGCAAGCGGTGAAGTCACACTGACGGCCCCCCCCGGTGTTCGTTTGATCCGCCCCGCAACCTTCAACATTCCGGGTGGCGGTTCGGCCGAAGCTTCCATGGATGTCGAAGTCACGAGCGCCGCGATTCCCAGCGGCCGTCATTCTGTCCGCGTGCCCGTGACGGTCAAGGCGACGACCGGTTCGGTGGTCAGCGAAGACGCCGCTGAGCTCTACATCCTCCCTTCCTTGACCGCGCCACGTGTTGCGACCCCTCCGAAGATCGACGGCGATCTCTCCGACATGCAATCGCTCGCGCACGGCGAGATCGGCCCGCAGGATGTCTGGTGGAAGCGTGCCGCCAAGGACGCGGCGGATCTCTCGGCCGACTTCTACCTCGGCTACGACGCGCGTTTTCTCTACGTCGGCATTCATGTCCGCGACGAGATGGTCGTCTGCAATATCGCTCCCGATGACGTGAAGGCTCAGCTTCGATCGGACGCTATCGGCATCACCGTGGATCCGTCTGGATCGAGCCGCGATACATCGACGACACTTCAGGCCGCGGCTTTCCCGTGTACTACGGCGGGTTTCGGTGCGAGAGGTTTTCGCGATGCCGACGCGCGTCAGGGTCTTATGGAAGAGACGGCGCCAGGGATGCAGGTTGTATCGAAGAAGACGGCTGACGGCTACGACATCGAAGCGGCGATTCCATGGGCCGCGATGCCGAAGCAGCCGGTGGCAGGCGACGAGATCGGTCTCAATATCGTTCTCTACGACGGCGACGAAAAGGATGCCCGCGTCGGCGCGAACATCAGCGAAACCGGTCTTGCCTGGGCCGCGTTTGAGTGGGGTGGCAAGCAGGCCCTGCCGTATCTGTGGCCCCGCGTCGTTCTCGGGAAGTAAGTGGCCTTGGTGAATCGATGCCCGTGATCAGCGGGCGTCGGTCAGCTTGAGACGGTATTCGTTCGAGAGTTCAAAGCCGAGTTCCTCGTAGAGAGGACGGCCTTCCTTTGATGCGTGGAGGACCACCCGCGCCACCTTCTGGTCACGGCTCCAGTCGACGATGGTCTCCATGAGTGCCCGGGCGACGCCTCCGCGCCGATGTTCCGGCTCGACGTAGACGTTGAGGACGTACGCTTCGAGCGAAGCGTGCAGCGATCCCGGCCTCGGCAACAGATGACGAAGCCACGCGCCCCCGCCCGCTACGACTTCACCCTCGAACTCGACAAGGAACCCAAAGTACTCGCGCGCTTCCATCAGCGCGGTCAGGTGATCGATCGACGCGTTCTCGATGATCGAGGCGGCCTGCTCGTCGACATCCCCCATGTCGTGGAACATGGCGGCTCGATGATGAGCCAGGATCGGTGCGTCTTCCAGGGTCGCGAAGCGCAGCGTGTACTCGCCGCGTGGTCCATCGAACATTCTCAGAGTCACCCGCGGACGGTAGCCGTGGCGTGAAGCCCCGTCAACTGGATTCGACGCCACTTTGGAGGGCGCCATGGATTGACGCAAACTACGCGCCCCGAATCTCTCTAGAGGAAATCAGACATGGCCATCCGACTGGGCGACACCGCCCCCGACTTCATCGCCGAAACCACCCACGGCGCTCTCAGCTTTCACAAGTGGCTGGGCGATTCCTGGGGCGTCCTTTTCTCGCACCCCAAGGACTTCACTCCGGTCTGCACCACGGAGCTTGGCTACGTCGCGGCGATCAAGCCGGAGTTCGACAAGCGCGGCGTCAAGGTCATCGGCCTTTCCGTTGACCCCGTCGATTCTCACGTGAAGTGGGAAGCCGACATCGCGGAGACTCAGGGCACGCCCGTCAACTTTCCGATGATCGGCGACCCGGATCGGAACGTCAGCAACCTCTACGACATGATCCACCCGAACGCGAACGACACCATGACCGTGCGTTCCGTCTTCGTCATCGGACCCGACAAGAAGGTCAAGCTCACCCTGACCTATCCGGCGTCGACCGGCCGCAACTTCGACGAGATCCTGCGCGTGATCGACTCGCTCCAGCTCACGGCGAAGCACAAGGTCGCGACGCCGGCGAACTGGAAAGACGGGCAGGACGTCATCATCGGAGCGTCGGTCAGCGACGACGACGCGAAGAAGCTCTTCCCGGAAGGGTGGAAGGCAGTGAAGCCCTACCTGCGCGTCGTGCCCCAGCCCAAATAGCCTTAGTTGAACTTCACCGAGACCAGCTTCGACACGCCCGGTTCTTCCATCGTCACGCCGTAGAGGTTGTCGGCGATCTGCATGGTCTTCCTCGAATGGGTGATGATGATGAACTGGGTGTTACCGCGGATCGTGTCGAGCATCTTCACGAAGCGGCCGATGTTCGCGTCGTCAAGGGGCGCATCGACTTCGTCCAGGATGCAGAACGGGGACGGTTTGTACTTGAAGATGCCGAACAGCAGCGCGATCGCGGTCATCGCCTTCTCACCGCCTGAGAGGAGCAGAACGTTCTGAAGCTTCTTGCCCGGAGGCATGGCCATGATGTCGATGCCCGCTTCCAGGATGTCGTCGTTGTCGACGAGCGCCAGGCCGGCCATGCCGCCTCCGAAGAGCTGCTTGAACGTCTCCTGGAAGTTTGCGTTGATGATGTGGAACGCTTCTTCGAAGCGTGAACGCGACTCGGTGTCGATCTGCTTGATGGCGTCTTCGAGTTCCTTGATCGAGTCGAGCAGATCCTGGCGCTGCGAGGTCATGAACACGAAGCGCTCTTCGTTCTCTTGCGCTTCCTGAACGGCCAGCGGATTGACCGGGCCGATGCGTTCGATCTTCTCCTTCAGTTCGCCCAACTCCTCGCGAACGACTTCGATATCGCGTGCGTGATCCTCTTCGGTCAGGGTCTGGGCGGCTTGCGCGGCGGTCTGGCCGATGGCGGCATGAGATTCGCGACCCAGGTGATCAAGATCGGAAGCGATACGGGCGCGTCCCACTTCGGTTTCGTTAAGCGCATCCTTGATGGTGTCGCGCTCTTTGCGATGTGACTTCAGGGCGTCGTCGCGGCCTTCGATCTCGGCGCGAGACATGCGAAGCCGTTCGTCCTCGGTCGCCATGGTCGTGGTGACACGCTGGCGAGCGGTGACGGCTTCGGCCAGGAGCCGTTCGGCCTCCTGCTGCTCGATGTCGAGCGCTTTCCCCTTCTCTTCCAGCTCGTGCGAGCGGGTAACCGCATGAGCGATGCGGCTTTCCAGGTCGGCAAACTCCGCGGTGAAGCGTTCCTTCATCTTGAAGGTCGCCGCTTCTTTTTCGACCAGGCCCGCGAGGGTCGAGCGGGCCTCGGTAGAGATCGCCTGCTTCTCCTCGGAGTGATTGCGCGCGGCGACGAGTCCCTGGCCGAGGTTTGAAAGCAGAGCGGCGGTCTGTGAGCGGTCATCCTCCGCGGCGTGCAGTTCCTTGTCGATCTCTTCGATACGGACTTCGCCGGCGGACCGTTCTGAATCGGCCTGCTTGAGTTCGACATCGATGACCTGGAGCTTGCGATCGGCGCGGATCTTCTCGTCGTTGAAGGCGGTCTTGGCGTGATCGAGCGAGAGCAGATGCTTTTCGGCGTTGTGAATCGCGTCTTCGGTCTGCTTGATCGACACGAGGGCCGCTTCGATGCGCGCGGCCACTTCGCCTTCACGCTGCTTGAGTTCAGCCAGACGTTCGTCGATCGCCGCTTCGCGTTCCTTCAGTTCCTTCACTTCGCGTCGAGGCGCCAGGAAACCGCGTCCGCCGCGTCCACCTTCGACCCAGGCGCCGCGCACCACTTCACCATCCACCGTGACCATGGGCGCATCGAGATCTTCGGAAAGAGCGAGCGCATCTTCGAGAGTGCGGACGACGAGCGCGTCGCACAGTCCTTGCTTGATCGACTCGCCGTCAGGAAGCCCAACCTGATACATCTCGGCAAGACGTCCGATGATGCGGCTGTCGTTGGGCGAACCGAGAGGCGCGCAGGCCCCCGGCTGACGTCCAAGAATCAGGAAGGAAGCGCGACCTTCTGAGGAGTCGGCCAAGCGATGAACGCCCGTGCGTGCCGTCTCTGCGTTTGGGACGACCAGCGCCTGGAGCGCGTCGCCGAGGAAGCCTTCGACGGCCTTCTCGTGTTCAGGCTTGACCTCAATGGTGTCGGCGAGAACGCCGAGGACACCGGAAGCGGCACGGTCATCGAGAAGCGCGCGCACGCCCGCGTCGAAGGCGCCGTGGGTCGCGACGAGCTCCTCCAGGGAAGCGCGTCGGCCGGCCGCCTGATCGCGTTCGCGATGGAGGCTGTCGAGCTCGCGACCGAGGCCACCGCGTTCGGTTTCCGCTTCAACCCGATCCTTTTTGGCGGCGGCGAGAGATTCGACGAGTTCTGCCTTCTTGGTCTCGCCTTCCTCTCGCTTCGTCGCGGTCTCCATCAGGGCGCCATCGACGCGTTCCCGTTCGCGGGTGACTTCCTCGAACTCCGTCTTCAGCTTCGAGAGTGTTGCCTGAGCGCGCTCCACGCGTTCGTGCGCGGCACCTCGGGCGGAACCGAGAGCGGAGATGCGGGTGAGTGCGGAAAGCTGGGTCGAACGCGCACCGTCCATCTCCACTTCAACCTGACGCAGAGCGGCAATCGCCGCTTCCAGCAGAGCGTCGATGCCTTGAAGCGTGCTTTCACTTTGCGCCCGCTGCTCGGCGTACGTCACGACATCCGCTTCCTGTTGCTTCAGCGCTTCGCCGAGCGGGGCGAGACGCGCGCGCAGGTCTTCGGCTTCCTGAAGGGCGGCCTGCGAACGCGAGAGAGCGTCGCGCGACTGATCCTTGCAATAGGCCGAGTGCGTCTCGTGTTTATTGGCCTGGAGCGTCAGCTCGGAGTGCTCGGCGCGGATGATCTCGAGCGCCTTCTCCTGCTCCATGACGGTCGCGCGGCCGGTTTCGAGTTCGGTTTCGGCGGTGGTGATGGTCGCGTCGATACGTTCGGCGCGCTCCAACTCGACCTTGCCGCGCTCCGCGAGCTGGTCGGCGTCCGACTGAAGTTTCGCGAAGGTGCGGCCATAGACGATGCGCTCAAGTCCGAGTTGCTCTTCCTGAAGCACCATGCGACGGCGCGCCTTGGAAGCCTGGCGCTTCAAAGAGTCGAGCTGCTTCTCGACTTCGGTGACGATGTCGTTGACGCGCAGCAGATTCTGCTGAGTCGCGTCGAGCTTGAGCTGGGTCTGACGACGACGCGCGCGGTATTTCGTGACGCCGGCCGCTTCCTCGATCAAGGCACGCCGGTCGGTTGGCTTGTTGGAAAGGATCTGGCCGATCTTGCCCTGTTCGATGAAAGAGTACGCCTTCGAACCGAGGCCGGTGTCCATGAACAGCTCATGGATGTCGCGCAAGCGGCACGATGTACCGTTCATCAAATATTCGCTCTCGCCATTGCGATACAGGCGGCGGGAAATTGTGCACTCGTCGCGACCATCGGCGCTGCGTCCGGTAAGACCGGTCAGCCTGAGGTTGACCTCGGCCATTCCGACCGGCTGACGGGCGGTGGTTCCGGCAAAAATGAC
>JBDTQB010000234.1:0-7278 GCA_039932395.1 Vicinamibacteria bacterium
TCCAGGCCGCTCATCTCCATGGCATCGGTCACGATGAGGCCTTCGTACTTCATCTGATCGCGAATCAGGCCGGTGGTGAGGATGTGGGAGAGGCTCGCCGGGTCGCCTGACGGATCGACGGAGGGCACCGCGATGTGAGCGACCATCACCGCATCAACACCCGCCTTGAACATACTCTGGAACGGGACAAGCTCCACACGATTCAGCCGCTCGCGGTCGGCAGGGATCACCGGAAGGGTCAGATGCGAATCGGAAGCGGTGTCTCCATGCCCGGGAAAATGCTTCGCCGTGGAGAGCACCGTTCCTTCGCGCGCACCGCGCACGTATGCGGACGACAAACGACCCACCAACTCCGGATCTTCGCCATAGGAGCGGATGTTGATGACGGGGTTGTCCGGATTGTTGTTGACGTCGGCCACCGGCGCGAAGGCCCAGTGGATTCCGATGGCGCGTGCTTCCCTGCCCGTGACCAGCCCGGTGAAGTAAGCGGCCTCTTCCGATCGCGTGGCGCCAATCGCCATGGCATACGGAATGGGTACGACGCCGCGGCGGATGCGGAAGGACAGGCCGCGCTCAAGATCGGCGGAGACGAGCAGCGGAATGGCGGCGCGCTTCTGCAGATCGTTGAGGATCTTAGGCGCGGCGTAAACGTCTGACTCGAAGATGGTGACGTTGCCGACCTTGAGATTCTCTACTTCGTCGATCAACGCCTTGTACTCGGCGGTACGGGGGTTCGTGTAGACCCCGAAGGCGCGCACGCCGATCATCTGCGCGACCTTCTCTTCGAGTGTGAGCGTCTTGAGCGTCTTCTCAGCCCAGCCGGCCGAGGAGGGCGCCACGGAGCGCGGTTTCATGGCCGGCGCGGGGACGGATGGAGCACTGATCGGACGGAAGCAGGAACTCGAAATCAGCGCCGAGCTGAGCAGAACCGCGCGGACGGTCCACGGGCTGGAGCACGAAATCAACATGGCGAGGGAATGCTAGCAGTTGGGGGGCAGCCAGGCAGCGCCCCAGGAATTGACGATCTTGCCGGGTGTCCCTACCCAAGAATCCGTCGGGCGACCGCCGCCACGAGCGGCGGTACGTCATCGGATCGAGCCAGCTCCCTGAGGTCACCCGGATTCATTTCCGAGATCAAAGACAGCGAAATGGGATGCGGTGTCGCGAAACTGCGGACGATGGCCCGCTTGACCGGATAGCTCGTGGTCCATCGATAAACTCGCAGGATTTCTGCGGCGATTTCGCGTGGCGCCTCGCGGGAATCCAGAACCTCGCACAAGTCGCGGTCGCGCAGGCGGGCATTCTCGAGACCCGCCGTGCGGACCTGCTGATGCACGGAGAAGAAAAGCCGGGTGGTGACACGACGCGGCCCGATCCGCGCCAGGGTGATCAGGTCGCCCAATCGCATCGCGGTGATGCTGTCAAGAAGCAAAGCTTCCGCCTTCTGGCGAATAGCCGGAGCCAGTTCAGCTGCGACGGCGACCTCCGCAAGATCGCGCCACGCCAGCCCGGGAAGCGCCTGGAGCGCCACCCGCGGAGCGGTCGAAGGTGATCTGGCCACCGCGCCGAGGACGGTCTGACGGGTACCGAACCGCGAACGTTCCATCACGTAGGCGCTCACGCTTTGCGGAAGGCGTCCCCGCAGCGCGTGACGCAGATCCAGGTCGGTGATTCTCTCGTCGGCCAGGACACGCGTCAGTTCGGCCGGGTCGTGGGCGCTGTCGGCAAGGGCCCGCCGCAAGTCCGTTTTCGGCAGATCCGAATCGCCACTCATGACCACGAATGCTAACCGCGGCGTGCCGATCGAGGTGCGCGCGGCGCAAGCGGTACGCGCACCGGCGGGTCCGTGGCCCCCGCCGGCTTCACGGCGCGCTTACTTGTTCTTGCGCGGACGTACGGATGGCGCGGGCACGGCCGGCGGTTCGGGCAGATGCAGGCTTGGATCACCGAAGAAGACGAAACCGTCGACCACATCCTGGTTCTTCGGATCGGCCGCGAGGGCCGCGACCTTCGCCTTCCGGATGATTTCTCCGAGACTATCGCCCTCACCGTACAGGGTGGCATAGACGCGCTCGTAGATAGACTTCTGATGCTCCGGCGACGAAATGCCGACCGGACCGAAGCTTGCAAGCGCTCCGGCACCTGGCGCGAGCAGCAACGCCTCGTTCACCGAGGGGCCGTAGTAGTTCTGATAGAACTGCGACTGACAAGCCCAGGCGAGCAATACCATCGGAGACATCGAACCAAGGTCTGGGATGTCGTCGACGCTGAAGAGCGCCTCATCGGTCCAGATTTCAGGACCCCCATGGCCGAAGTAGTGAGTCATCGTCGAGCCCTGACGCCAGGCTCCGAACATTGCGGAGCGCGCAAGGCCCACGCCCGCGCTGCCAACATCAGCGATCACCGAGGTGGTCGTCGAAGGCAGGAGCTGCGACATCGCGAGCGCATTGCCGGAGAATTTCGCGTCGATCTCTCGTGAGTTGTCGCTGACGAACACGTGGACGTTGCCGGAGGCGGCAAGAGTTGCCGTCTGATTCTCGATCTTGTCGACGACCGCGGTCGCCTCCTCGATCGTCGTCACCGGCAGTCGACCAATCGCGATGTCAGGCGAACCGTCGTCGTTGAGGTCGGCATAGGCGTTCTCATTGGGGATGCGAGACTGGCCATCCCGTCCCATGATGGACGGCAGGTAGCTGACGGTGTCTCCGCCCAGGTAGTTGCGCGGATCGAGGGAGTCGTCTCCGAAGAGCACGGCGTACTTCAGGACACCGGAGGTCGCCGCCACTTCACGAAGGGCAGCGGCAATGGCGCGGGGTTCAGGCACGCCACCCGAGTAGCGATCGTATGCGGCGTTGATGTCGATCACCGTGGCCTTGAGTCCTTCCGCGGTCTTCAGCGCTGCCAGCCGGTCGGCCTGGGCGCGGAAGAGCGGATGGGTGAGGATCACGTACTTGACTCCATTGAGACGCGGCAGGCCGGCGTCATAGGCGCGGATGGCAACGAGGCTCGCAGTGCTGGCCAAAGGCGTCACGGGTATCCCCACGTCGACATAGTCGAGGTAGGCATAACCGGACGGCGCCGAAGAGCCATCAGACTTCTGCGCGCTGTAGACGAGCGTCAGTTGGTTCCCGGTCTTGGTGAGAATGCTCTGAGGAATCACCCCTTCGATCAGGGCGGCCGTGCGTCCGTCGAACGTCACAGACCCGACATCAAATCCGTTGATGCGCGCGGAAACAACATGCCGGAACTCGCTGACGCCGACGAGGCGAACCTTGACCTGCGTCGTGCCAGGAGAAGTGGCGGCAAGCTGCGGGAGATCGAAGGTTCCGAGCGCTGGATCGTATCCGGCGTAAGGCCAGGTCGTTCCGTCACCGGAGAGGAGATCCCACTGCCACGGGTCGGAGCCCGCCGGCACCGTGACCGCGTAGATCGAATTGCGTTCAATCCTCGTGAAGCCAGGACGATCCAGGTCGGACGACCGGCTGAGTGCGACCGTCGGAGCCGGCACCGCACCGCTGCGCGGCCAGGACAGAATGTACGAACTGTCCTCGGTGTAGTCGGTCGACTCAGACTCGGCCGTGAAGCTCAGTGACGAGACTCCGGACACATCGCTGATCGACAGAGGCACGGAGACGCCGTTCCGCGTGAGAAGGGTGCGAACCGCCGGGGGCGCAGGATTCGGGAAGCCAGAGCCCTGCAACACGCTGACCGGGATGGAGATTGCACCCTCACCGTTGACGTCGAGAAGGAGGCTGCCGGTGGACGACGCGGGCCGACCGAGGATCGTGCGGTTCCGAATACGATGCACGGCCGCACCGGGAATGCGATCCAGCGACTGCCGGGAGACGCGGACGCGGCCCGCAGGCACCGCGAACCTGTCCATCTGAGCTTCGACCCGCTCAAGACCCCGGGAAAGTCGCGTGTTGACGATGGAGTACGGTCCATACGTCAGGGTGTTTCCGTTCGTTTCCGTCTCTTCGATGACGATGTATGGACCCTTCACCGGAGAGGTCTCGGTGCGGTACAGAATCGGCAGCAAAGAGTCGGGAGCCGGCGAGATGATGGGTGAAGCGTTGAGCAGGGTTCTCGCTCCATCGAACGAACGGTCGGCCGTCTCGTAGAGATTGAAGAACGCAGTGTTTTGCTGAGTCCCGGTCACGAACTCGACCACGCCCGAGGCATCCACCCGGAGACCGCGGATCGAGGCACGGCTCAAGGCCGCGATGATCCACTGGGCGGTGATGGAATCCTTCTGCGTCGGATCGTTAAAGGATGTAGCCGTGACCGTGGCGTATTCCTTCCAGATGGACTGCGACGGACTGATCTGGCGACGCAGCTCATAAGCTACCTGACCATTGGCCGGAACGGAGAAGTCAGGCAGACCGTTGCCGTTGTTGTTGAAGGTCGCTGCGGAACACGGGAGGTTGACTCCGTTGCAGAGCTGGTCCCACGTTCCATCGCCGTCTGTATCGACCGCGATCTTCGTGTCGGGAAGGCCGTCGGCGTTGGTATCAACCCAGAGTTCGGTTGGATGCAGCAAACCGTCCACGCCGAAGAGCGACGACGCGGTGATGTTGAAATCGAAGCGATCCGCGGTGGACTTCAAGTTGTACAGGGTGCCCGGGAAGAACGTCATATCGCCGGCACTCGCCATACGCGTGCCGCCGCCCGCGAGATCGTGCGTGGTGGCCGCAAGAATGGTGGTGGTGTCCGTAACAGCATCGACCAACACAGGGTTCGTGCGTGACCGCGCCGTCAAATGCGCAACGTCGTCAACTCCTGCCATGGCAGCACCCGGAGCCGTGGTCACGACAAACAGAATCTGCGATCCGCCGTTGGGAATGACGGCGCTGCTTACGAAGCCCGTGGTGGGCGAGGCCGGCAAGGCGAGGTCGCCAGGGCTGAAAACGCCGTCGCCATTTGTGTCGGCATACACCGTTGCCGTCCATGCGTTGGGCGGCTGAATGGTGGTGTCGACACGGAGATCGAAGGCTTCCGACGCTCCCGTGTTGTTGAAGAGGCGGTGGGTGTAGGCGATGGTACCGCCCGGATCCACGATTCCCGAGTGATCGGGCAACAGGACGACCGGCCCGAACGTGGCTGCCGGCAACACCGTGACCTCGTCGGTTCCCACATCCTTGGCCAACGCGCTCAGAGCGGACACTGCGGTCAACTCGACCGTGTTCTCGGTTCCGGCGACCGTGCCGAACGGCACCGTCGCGCGGATCGTGTAGGACTTGGTTTCATTGACGGCGAGGGTCCCCGTGCTGATCGAGATCCCGCCGTCCCAAACGCCGTCTCCGTTTGTGTCGGTCGCGATAACGGATCCGGTCGCCGGATCGATCAGCTCGACCTTCCAGTTGGCCAGCTCGCTCTTCAGATTGATCGTGAACGCGTCGGCGGTATTGCCAAGGTTGGTGACACCCTGGGTGAACAGAATTGGGGTTCCGGCGACTGTTGCCGGCACCGCGGCGAAACCGGCGTTGTTGGGCTCGACCCTCACCTTTGGGATGGCTACGATGTCGGTCACCGTAGCGCTGAGACCCGGGAAGGACACCTGGGTGCTCGTATAGGTCGCGGTGTTGATGATCGTAGGCACGCCGGGAACGGCATTGACGGTGACCTGATAGGTCAGAGTCAATGAGCCTGCCGGGGCGATGGTGAATCCGTCACCTGCCACAACCAGGTTCGGTGGGGCGTGACCGGGCGCCACCGGCGCCGTGGTCGTGCTGATGGCCGAGAAGTTAACGCCCTGCGTCCAGGCCGCGAAGGTTCCGGCCGCCTGCGTGCGCTGAAGTCGAATCTGAGCCGGACTCAGATAAGTCGATGAGAACATCGATTGCGGGTAGTTGTTGTCGTTGAGGCTGTTCGCCTGGTACGACAGGCCGAAACGAGCGCCGGCGCCGGCCGTCGTCGTTTGATCGAAGACCAGCGTGGTCGGGTCGTTCGTGGCGTCGCTGGCTTTGAATCGATGGTCAACCAGAAGACTCGGGTGCGTCATCGCGTAGACATCGAAGTCGATGGTCTGCCCATTGTTCCACTGGCCGGCCGAGAGAACCGTTTCCAATGCATTCGTGTTCACGCCGTCGCCGAGGGTAAGGATGACTCCTTCAGCGGCGTTGCGTTGCTCGTTGTTCGTGGTGAAGCCGGTACCCCACACCCAGGTATTGGCGCGCGCGACCCCCGCTGGGGGGGCCAGCGCCGTGGAAACGTTGTATTCGGTCGTGGCGTCAACATCAGCGCCTCCGTTCGCGGCGTTGATGCGCTTCAACTGGACGGTCCACTCCGAACCCCACCGGATCACCATCACGGTGTTGTCCGCGGCGAGGATATTCGGCGTGGTCGACGTTCCGGCGGCGTTGCGGAGCCAGGTGAGCGTCTGAGTTCCAGAGGGCGTCCAACGGCTATGGCAGACCTTTGCGTCCCCCGCGACGGCCGATGCGGTGTTACAGCCGGCACCCTGGAAGCCACCCATGATCATGATGCGCGGGAGTTCAGCGCCGGTCCAGGCCACGTCGCTGTTCGCTGTGTTGGTCAGAGTATTGGCTGCCTGAGTGACGTTGCCGGCGTCGAGGAGTTGGAATCCCGCGGTCGCACAGGCCGTGAGACACTCGACGACGGTGATCACGCCCGTCCAGCTGCCGGTCGCGGTGTCGCGTACGAACCTGAGAACGTTGTTCGGGCCGGCGGGCGCCGCCACGATGTCGGCAATGCCGGTGAGGGTGCCCGCGCTGCCGCTTCCGTACGGATCGCCGTTCAGCCGGATGTAGTTGGTGTTCGGCGCGGTGGCGGCGTTTGTGCTTGATCCCTGAACCATCACGAAATAGTTGGTGGCCAGATCCTGGTTCAAGGTCTGGGTGAATGTGGCGGTCGTAAAGACGCCGGGGGGCACATAGTATTCGGTGGAGCGGAACACCGGCGACGACGTCACGACCGACGCGCTGCCCGGCACGAAAGTCGTGCCCGGAGGCAAAGCGTCCGCGATCGCTACGTTCGTTTGCGTGGTTGCCGAGTTGTTGGCCACGACCACGGTGTAGGTCACGACCTGGCCCGGAACGACGGTGCCTCCACCGCTCGATGTCTTGGTGATCGAAACCACGCCGGGCGGCGCGATGATCGGAACCTGATAGAGGTTCGAAGGCGTCGGGGGCTGGCCCGTCGCGAAGGCGTTCGCCTGGTTCGTTGCATACAGGCCGGCGGTGCCGGGATTGACCTGGACTTTAAAGCGAAGGCGAACCGTGGACCCCGGATTGAGCACGAACGTAGGGTTCAGCTCGG